>VGXH01000163.1 GCA_016873405.1 bacterium | reverse complement strand
TGCGAACCGGGCAACGTGGAGACGTTCGCGGTGGGGCAGTACGCCTACGTCCTGGACTGCATCGACTCCATCACCTGCAAGGTCGCCCTGATCCGCGCGGCGCACGCCGCCGGATGCACGTTGTTCTCAGCCATGGGCGCCGCGGCCAAGCTGGACCCGACCCAGGTGCGCGTCAGCAGCATCTGGGAATCGCACGGCTGCCCGCTGGCGAAGTGGATCCGCCGCCGCCTGCGCGAGTCGGGCTTCCAGGGCGACTTCCCGGTCGTCTGGTCGCCGGAGTGCCTGGAGCCCGTGGAAGCCACCAGCGTGGCCTGCGGCACGCACACCTGCCACTGCCCCAAGTTCGTCCCGCTTGACGACGGCGTGGCGGAACACCGCGACTGGTGCGCCGAGAAGAAGGTCATCAACGGCACGGCCGTGCACATGACCGCGATCTTCGGGGGAATGCTGGCGGGGCTGGTCGTGCAGGACGCGGTCGCGCGCGCGGGCCGGAGCGTCCAGGACGCCGACGGCTCCGCTCAGCCGCCCACTTCCGCGGACTTCCCGCTCGCCGACGACCGGTAGCACGCGTCCACCACCCGCAGCGTGGCCAGCCCGTCCGCCGAACCCACCGGCGGCCGCGCCCCCGACTTCACGCCTGCCAGCCAGTCGCGCAGCATCGCCGGCAGCGTCGGCACGGTGGCGTCGACGTCGAAGCGCTCCTCGCTGCGGCCCTGCCGCAGCACCAGGCCTCCGGCCAGGTAATCGGCCCACAGCTGCCCGTGCTCGCCGACGGCCTCCAGCCACTGGGCCCGGGAGTCCGTGTACTTGCTGACTTCCAGCGAGACCTGGCAGCGGTCGTCCAGTTCCGCGCGGGCCAGGAAGAAGTCCTCCACCGCCGGGTTCAGCACCCGCCACTGCCGCGAGTCCACGCGCGCGAACTCGCGGCCGGTGAGGAACCGCGCCAGGTCGAACAGGTGCACGCCCGTCAGCAGCACCGAGCCGCCCACGGTCTGCGCCGGGTCGCGCTGCCAGGGCAGCGTGGTGGGGGCCAGACGTTGCGCCAGCCGCAGATGGTGCACGCGCCCCAGGTGCGGCCACAGTTCGCGGGCCTTCCGGACGACGGGATTCCAGCGCAGGGACTGGCCCAGGAACAGGGGCCGGGCGGCCGCGGAATCCAGCGCGGCCAGGCGTCCGGCCTCGGCCAGCGTCCCGGTCATGGGCTTTTCCAGCAGCAGCGGCTTGCCGGCCGCCAACACCCCCGCCGCCAGCTCGCCATGCGACGACGGCGGCGTGCAGACGACCACCCCGTCAACGTCCGGGGCCGCCACCACGTCCTGCGCCTCCGGCAGGTAACGGACGCCGTAGCGCGAGGCCAGCTCGGCGCCCGCTCGGCGGTCACGCCGGCAGACCGCCGCGACCGTCATTCCGGGCACATCGCGCAGCCCGTGGCGCAGGTAGCGCTCGCCGTGGGCGCCGGCCCCGATGATCCCGATCCTGAACTCCATGCCCGTGGCCCTCTTCTGGCTGAGTGGACGGCTTCCCCTCCCGCAGGACCGCCTCCCGAGGATGGAGCCTAACATGACCCACGGCAGACGACAAACCGCTGGCTGGGCGGCGCTGGCCGGCGCGCTGGCGGCGCTCGCCTGGGCGTTGCCCGCCCCGGCCGCGCGCGCCGAGCTGGACCCCGGGATCATCATCAACGAGGTGCTGGCCGACCCGGCCAGCGACTGGAACGGCGACGGCGCGGTCGACGCCAGGAAGGACGAGTGGATCGAGATCCGGAACATCGACGCCGTGCCGATCGATCTGTCGGACTACTGGCTGCGCGACAGCACGGGCGAGGCGCCCGACTTCCGGCTCCACGGCGTGGCCGATCCGGGCGAGCACATCGCCTTCTTCGGCTCGGACGCGGTGGCCTGGCAGGCGGCCAACGGGATCGCCCAGAACGGGTTCGCGCTCAACAACGGGGGCGACCTGGTCCAGCTGCTGCGGACCATCCCCGGCACGGATCCGATCCAGTACGAACTGATGTTCGCCGTCTCGGTGCGCGACCACGAGGCCGAGGACGATCGCTCCGGAGGATTCGACCAGGTCCACGTCGAATGGCTGCTGTTCGACGCCCTCAATCCGTACACGGGCTCCGCGGAGCCCCGCGGCAGCGGCTGCCCGCCCAGCCCGGGGGCGGAGAACCTCTGCGGCGACGTGGCCGCCGAAACGGTCAGCTTCGGCGGTGTCAAGGCCTCCTACCGCTAGCGGAGCCGCCCCGGTCGGCGCCCCGCCGCCGTCCCCCCTTTGCGGCGGCCGGGGTCGCCCGACGGCCCGGGAACGGAGTCCCGGGCCGTCGCCCTCCCGGCAAGGCGGCCCGGCCGCCGGGAACGGCTCGAAATCGCCCAAAGACCCTCTAGATTTGCGGAGTTCCCCTGTTTTCGCTTCCCTGTCCGGACGGCGGCGGCTATGCTGCGGTTGGCCCGCTCGCGCCACCCCGCGCGCCCCTTCGCAGGGGCGCGCCCCGTCCGTGACACCCCGTCCCGTGATTCCCGTTCGGGAGAGGCCATGCAGCTCAACGAGAACCAGAAGATGATCCGTCAGCTGGCCCGCGACTTCGCCGCCGCCAAGGTGGCGCCGATCGCCCACGACATCGACACGCACGGGTCGTTTCCCGAAGCCACGGTCCGCGAGATGGGAGAACTCGGGTTTCTGGGGTTGACGGTGCCGGAGGCCTACGGCGGCGCGGGCGCCGACATCACCTCGTACGCGCTGGTGGTCGAGGAGCTGTCGCGGGTCTGCGGCAGCCACGGGCTGACCGTCGCGGCGCACAACAGCCTCGGCTGCTGGCCGATCGCGGCGTTCGGCACCGAATACCAGAAGGCCAAGTACCTGCCGCCGGCGGCGGCCGGCGCTTCGCTGCTCAGCTTCGGGCTGACCGAGGCCGAAGCGGGGTCGGACGCGGGCGGGACACGGACGGTCGCCGTCAGGGACGGCGACCATTGGGTGCTCAACGGCACCAAGATGTGGATCACGAATGCGCACTACGCGGGCGCGCTGATCATCACCGCGAAGACCGACCCGACGGCCGCCGGCAGCCGCGGCATCAGCGCTTTCATCGTCGAGACCGACACTCCGGGCTTCACGGTCGAGAAGAAGGAGGACAAGCTCGGCATGCGCGGCTCCGACACCGCGCCGCTGACGCTGGTCGACGTGCGCGTGCCAGGCGCCAACCTCCTGGGCCAGGAAGGCGAGGGGTTCAAGTACTTCATGAAGACGCTGGACGGCGGGCGCATCTCCATCGCGGCCCTGGCGCTGGGCCTGGCCGAGGGGGCGCTGGCCACGGCGATCGCGTACGCGAAGCAGCGCGAGCAGTTCGGCAAGGCCATCGCCGAGTTCCAGGCCATCGAGTTCATGATCGCCGACATGGTCACGCAGATCCAGGCCTCGCGCCTGCTGATCTACGAGGCCTGCCGACTGAAGGACGCGGGCGAGGACTTCGGCCACCTGTCGGCCATGGCCAAGCTGCACGCCAGCGAGACGGCCATGTTCGTCACCGACCGGGCGATCCAGATCCTCGGCGGCTACGGCTACACCACGGAATACCCGGTCGAGCGCATGTACCGCGACGCGAAGCTGTGCACGATCGGCGAGGGCACCAGCGAGATCCAGCGCCTGGTCATCGGGCGCTACGCGCTGGGGCTCAAGTAGGAGGGGGAGCACCAGAAGGGCCGGAGGGGCGCCGCGGCGCCCGGCACCGCTAGAGGCAGCAGGCACTCCACGACAAGGGAGCGGGAAGATGAGCAAGCGTTCCGTCATCTGCGAAGCCGTCCGCACGCCCATCGGCAAGTTCCAGGGCGGGCTGGCCGGCATCCGCGCGCCGGAGCTGGGCGCGCACTGCGTCAAGGCCGTGCTCGAGCGGACGGGGCTGGACCCGAAGCTGGTGGGCGAGGTGATCATGGGCAATGTCTGCCAGGCCGGGCTGCAGCAGAATCCGGCTCGGCAGGCGGCCATCTTCGGCGGCGTGCCGCACACCGTCAGCGCCATGACGGTCAACAAGGTCTGCGGGTCGGGCCTGAAGGCCGTCGCGCTGGCGGACCAGGCCATCCGCGCCGGCGACATCGACTGCGCGCTGGCCGGCGGCTTCGAGAACATGAGCCGAATCCCGTACGCGCTGCTCGGCGCGCGCGACGGCCTGCGCCTGGGCGACGGCACGGTCACCGACCTGCTGGTGCACGACGGCCTGTGGGACATCTACAACAACTTCCACATGGGCATGACCGCCGAGTGGGTCGTGGACACCTACAAGGTCAGTCGTGAGGACCAGGACGCGTTCGCCGCCGAGAGCCACCGCCGCGCCGTGGCCGCCTGGGCCGCGGGCAAGTTCGCGCGGGAGGTCGCGCCGGTCACGATCCCGCAGAAGAAGGGCGATCCCGTCGTGTTCGCGAATGACGAGGGACCGCGCGCCGACGTCACCCTGGAATCGCTCGCGAAGCTGAAGCCGGCCTTCAAGCGCGACGGCGGCACGGTCACCGCGGGCAACGCCTCGACCATCAACGACGGCGGCGCCGCGCTGCTGGTCTGCAGCGAGGAGTTCGCGAAGAAGAACGGCCTGAAGGTCCGCGCGGTCATCGAGGGCGCCGCCACCGGCGCCGTGGAGCCGCACCAGGTGATGATGGCGCCCGTGACCAGCGTCCGGAACCTCCTCAGGAAGACGGCCAGCAAGCTGGCCGACTACGACCTCTTCGAGTTCAACGAGGCGTTCGCCGCGCAGAGCCTCGCCGTCATCCGCCAGCTGGAGGCGGACCCGGCGAAGGTCAACGTGCACGGCGGCGGCGTCAGCCTCGGACACCCCATCGGCTGCTCGGGCGCCCGCATCCTGGTCACGCTGCTGCACGCGATGGAGGACCGCCGGGCCGGCCGCGGCCTGGCCAGCCTGTGCCTGGGCGGCGGCGACGCCGTCTCGCTGGCGATCACCCGCGCCTGAGGGCGGAACCGACACGAAAGGAACCGGACATGAAGATGTCAGTCATCGGCGGCGGGACCATGGGCAACGGCATCGCCCACGTGTTCGCGCAGAACGGCCACGACGTCACGCTGATCGACGTCAAGCCGGAGTACGTGGATCGCGCCCTCAAGACCATCGAGGGCAACCTCATGCGGCAGGTCAAGAAGGAGACGCTCACCGAAGCCGACGCCAAGGCCACGCTGGCGCGCCTGCGGACCGCCACCGACGTCAAGGCCGCCGCCGGCAGCGAGCTCGTGGTCGAGGCCGTGTTCGAGAGCTTCCCGGTGAAGAAGGAGATCTTCACGACGCTGGACGCCGCCTGCGGCCCGGAGGCCGTGCTGGCCACGAACACCTCGAGCATCTCGGTGACCAAGATCGCGGCCACGACGAAGCGCGCCGACAGGGTCATCGGCATGCACTTCATGAACCCGGTGCCGGTGATGAAGCTGGTCGAGATCATCCGCGGGCAGGCCACCAGCGAGGCCACGCTGGAGTACGTGACCCGGATCTC
>VGXH01000162.1 GCA_016873405.1 bacterium | reverse complement strand
TTTTGCGAGCGATCGAACCCGCGCTGTCCGGCGCGCAGGGCCGACATGGCCTGGCTGATGGGATCCCGCGTCACACCAGACCCCGGCTGAGCTTGCGGTCCTTCATGGTGAAGCGCACGCGCTGCCATTGGATCTCCGCTTCCGCCGGCGCCTCGACGGTCGGCGCCAGTCCCGGGAGGGTCGGCTGCTTCTGGTCGGCCTTCTTGATCGCCTTGACCTCGGTCGTTTCCAGGTGGACCTTGTCGCCCCACAGGAATTCGAGGCCCAGCAGGGTGTTGTGGACGTAGTCCTTCACGAGGGGCTTGCCCTCGAAGACGTGCTGCAGCCCGAGCGAACCGTCCTTGCCGTTGGTCTCCTCGACCGTGACCAGCGGCGGATGATAGAGCTGGTCCAGCAGCATCTGGCGGTAGTCGGCCGCCTTGCGGCTCTTGACGAACCACCGCCAGACCATCCGCTTCTCGTCCAGCACACGGTCGGCCACGAACAGGTCGTGTCGGTCGGTGAAATCCTGCTCGACGAACGTGTTGACGAACAGGAAGTCGTTCAGGTTCTCGCGCACGCTGAAGATGAACTCACGGCCGCCGCCGGCGCCGCTGTCGAAACGGCGACGCTGGTCCGCGTCCAGCAGGCTCAGGAACGCGCGGCTGTAGCGGCCCTTGTCGGCCGCCTCCTCGATGAAATAGAAGAGGCGCATTCCCAGGGCGTAGGGGTTCAGTCCCACGCGCGGCATGGCGGTGACGGCGGCGTCCCCCCGGGCGAAGTCCACTTCGTGGCCGGCGATGCGGTCGTCGCGCATGAACAGGGTCTCGTGCCAGTAGCTGGCCCAGCCCTCGTTCATGATCTTGGTGCGGATCTGGGGCTGGAAGTACAGCGACGTGTTGCGGACGATCTCGACGACCGTCTTCATCCACTTGTTCTCTTCCCGATTCAGGAATTCCGAGTGCTCGAGCACGAAGCGCATGACGTCGCGGCGGGCGCGGTCGCGGGGGCGGCGCGCCTTGTCGAACATCGCGCGGAACTCGGGGTGGCGGGAGTGGACGTCCTTGAAGAATTCCTCCTCGCCGGCGTCGCCGCCGCGGCGGCGGGCCTCGTTGAGACGCTCGATCTCCTTCACGTAGTCGGCGACGCGGACCTTCTTCTCGTCCTGGAGGAACACGTCGAAGTAGTAGTCGACGCGGGGCGTGAAGTCGCCGCGGGCCGGGCGCAGGCGTTCCGCGAGCAGGCCGTGGTAGTCGACCAGGTTGTCCAGCGAACGCGCGAACTCGATCACGTAGTCGACCCAGCGCCCCTTCTCCGAGCGGAGTCTGGCGACAGCCCGCTTGTCGGCCAGCGCCTGGCCGGCGAAATCGTCGTCCCAGGTGTGGCGGAAAAAGAGGTTGTTCTGGAAGAAGTCGATGTGGCCCAGCACGTGGTAGAAGATCATCACGTTGAGCCAGTCGGGGTTGTTGTCGTTGTAGAAGCTGATGGCCGGCCGCGTGTTGACCACCGTCTCGAACGGGTTGTTGGGATAGAGCTCGTAGCGCCCCTTGCCCTGCAGGACCTCGACGTCGTGCACCCAGTAGTCGTACATGGTGGGGATCATGACCTTCGGCGACAGCTCCAGCAGGTCGCGGTTGGTCACCACGTACTCCAGGGATTCGTCGTCGAAGCGCAGGCCGGCGTCGCGGGCGCGCTCCTTGCAGCCCTCCATGATGCGCTTGGCGTGCTGGTCGATCAGTTGCATCGGCGGCCGCCTATTCGCTGATCAGGGCCTTGATGCCCTCGATGATCCTGGTTTCCTCGGCGTTCTCGGACATGACGTCCAGGCGCAACTGCTTGCGCCGGCTTTCGAGCAGCCCCGACGCCTTGAGGTACTTCTCCACCTCGGTCTGCCCGGGCGAACCGAACGAGCCCTCGGCCACGGTGACGCCGATGCGGGCCGCATAGGTCATCATCCGCTCGATGGGGGGCAGGCATTCCTTGCCCTCGCTGTCCCAATCGTCGCCGTCGGTGCCGTGGAACACGTAGATGTTGTAGTCGCGCGCCAGGCTCTCGCGCTCGACGATCTCGTTCACCAGCTTGAACGCGGAGGCGACCTTCGTGCCGCCGGCGACGCGGCTGTTGTAGTAGGTGTAGAAGTCGCCGACCTCCTTGGCCTCGGTGTCGTGCAGCACGAACCGCGAGGTCACCTGGCCGGCGTACTGGTAGAGGATCCAGCTGTAGATCATGACGTGCTGGCTGACCACCACGTCGGTGGGCTTGCCGCTCATCGAGCCGGAGTAGTCGCGCAGGAAGAAGATGACCGCCTGCGATTCGAAGTCCTTCTCGCGGGAGAGGATGCGGTAGACCTTGTCGCGCGGCGCGATCATGAACGCGCTCGTGTCCGCCGGTTCGCCGGGCACCAGGCGTCCCAGGGCCACGTTGGTCTCGACGACCTTCCGCAACGTGGCCTTCTTGTCCAGCAGCTGGCCGAAGCCGCGATGGCGGTCGGTCAGGTCGTAGCTGTAGCGCGTCAGCGAGCGCCGTTTGCCCTTGTCCTTCAGATTGGGCAACTTGAACTGCTCGGTCAGGATGCGGCCGAGGTCGTAGGCGTTGGACTCGACCTCGTGGTTGGCGCCTTCGCCCTGGCCGGGCCCGGCGCCGCCGCCGTCGCCGTCCTGCGGGCGCACCGGCTGCTCGCCGATGACCTCGCCCTCCTGCTCGGGGCCGCTGCCGCCCTGGGCGCCGCCGCCTTCGCCCTCCTCCTTGAAGCGCGGATCGTGGACCAGCTTCTCTTCCACGGTGGTGGGCACCACCACGACCTTGCCGCGCCCGCCCTTGCCCGGCTTGACCAGCTTGCCGATGCGGATCTTGCGCGGAAAGCCGTCGGCCTCGCGGCGGTTGTCGCGCTCCATGAGGTCGTCCAGCGAGCCCAGGCGCGCGATCGGGGCGGCCGTCGGCGGCGCCAGGGCCTGCAGCCAGCCCAGGTCGCCGCAGGCGTAGAACGAGTCGATGACCGACTCGAGCGGCCGCACGCCGGGCGTGTAGTCGGGCCGGTCGGGCGCCTCGGGCAGCCCGTGCCCGCCGCCGCGCTCCAGCTCCGCGCGCAGGTGGGCCTCGCGGGCGGGTTCCAGCCCCGCCGCCCGCAGCCGCTCCAGCCATGCCCGCGCGCGATCACTCATGCCTAGCTCTCGTCCTCCTGCGTGCAGAAGTACTCGATGGTCTTCTGGGCGCAGGTCCGGCAATAGCCCAGCTTGTTCAGCATGGTGTCGATCATGCGGTCGTAGAGCTTCTGGTTCTCCTCGTTGGTGCGGTTGGCCAGGGCGCCGATGAGGCTGCCGGCGCCGGCGATGTCGCTCTTGAGACGCACGTCGGTGACGGCCTTGACCAGCTCGAGGTTGTCCATGAAGTCGTAGTTCGGATCCAGCGAGATCTTCTGGCCGTAGATCTTGCGGATCGAGGTGCGGAAGGTCTCGCGCTGCTCGTCCGTCTTCAGCGACAGGCGCTCCTCGATGCTCTTGATGAAGCGCTCGTCCACCTTCAGCGCGCGCAGCTCGCCCGTCTGCGGGTCCTTGTACTTCCACATCTTGTCCGGGCCCAGGTGCTCGGCGTCGATGCCGATGATCATGTTGACGTAGTTCAGCACGTCCTTGCGGATGGCCTGCGGCTCGTCCATGTAGGCGTTGAACATCTCGGTCATGATGCGCTCGCGGTACAGCCCGCGCGCGGTCTTCAGGTCCTCGAGGTACTTGGCGCGGTCGTTGTTGTCGTGCACGTAGTCGAGGATCACGCGTTCGATCGCCTTGAAGACGTCGTAGGCGAACATGCACTCGCCCTCGTTCGTCTCCGAGCTCTCGATCATGAGCTGGATGGCGCGGCCCAGATTGCGCTGGCCCAGGCCCTTCTGGCCGAAACGGGCCGTGATGTCGGTGTCCTGGCTGAGCGTGTCGATGACCTCGGCCAGGGCCTTGATGCTCTTCTCGCCGGCCACCTCGCCGGCCGCCAGCTTCATGGTCTCGATCGGCGTCAGCTTCTCGCTGCGCGGCAGGCGCGTCAGGATGGCGGCCACCGAGGCGGCGTAGTTCAGGTTCGGGTCCTGGTGCAGCACCTCGCGGTTGAGCGTCGTTTTCGTCTCGCCGCCGATGGCGTATTGGGTCAGCTGCCCCTGCAGCCGGTAGTTCGTGTTGTGCGACACGTAGCAGACGCGGCAGCGGTCGATGATGGGCGCCTCCTCCTTCTCGGCCAGGAAGCGGTTGAACTCGCTGTTGTTGCTGGTGGCGATGATCAGGGTGTCGATCGGCCACTTGAAGCCGTCCATCTCGATGGTGCGGTTCTGGATCACGCCCAGGTACACCTGCACGAGGTCCTTCTTGTTCTTGAACATCTCGTCGGAGAAGTGGATGCCGCCGCCGGCCACCCGGGCCAGGGCGCCGCGCCGCAGGTCGAAGCGGTAGGGGTTGTTGGTGTCGGTGATGTGCAGCAGGCGCTGGATCGACTCCTCGCCCAGCAGGTCCACGGCGCTGCTGGTGATCTTGTCCTTCGCGGGGTACTTGCCCGTGACCGTGCCCAGGCTTTCGGTCAGCGGGACGGGGAAGACCTCCACGTGCTTGAGCATCTCGACCAGGTTGGCGTCGTAGAGGCGGCGCAGGTCGTTCCACACGTAGCCGCTGCAGGCGCCCAGCGGCCGGTAGTTGGCGAACATGTCGTCGAGCTGGTCGTCGCCGAAGCCGAACTTGCGAGCCAGATGGTCGCGGCTCTCCCCGGTTTTCTCCAGGAGATTCATCGCGAGCACCGCGGGGTCCTCGTAGGTCTGGCTCTCGATGGACGCAATCCGGCCGTATGTGCCGATTCTGTCCAGCCCGGTGAAGCGGAAGCTGTGCCGCCGGTTGGGCTCCTGGGCCAGGAACTCGCGGTACAGGCGGCTGACGTACTCGACGAAGAAGGTCTTGCCGTTGCCGGGCTCGCCGACCAGCACGTACGCCATCTCCTGCGACGACCCGCCCTCGGCCGCGTCCTTGACGTATGAGACGAAACTGTTGATTTCGTCATACATCCCGACGATGTGCTTCTTCCCGTCGCGGAAGATCTTGAAGTCGTAGGTCGTCTTGCCGTTGACCACCACCTTGTCGATCGGCGCGTCGAGGATCATGCGGCTGATCGCCTGGAAGGCGTTCTCGAACCGCCTCTCGCCGCCCTTGAGCGCCAGCAGGTGGTTGTGCAGGGTGTTCTTCCGGTTCTCGATCATGGTCGACCCCCGTCAGGAACCGCCGTCCCGTCGCAGGCATCGCGCCGGGCCGGACGGCTGGTGGACTCGTCCCGCGCACCGCCTGTCCGCAAGCCGCGTGCCGGTTCGGGGGCCGTCGGCAGTCCGGTATGGTTTCGCCAGATGCGCTGCCGCGAGGGGGCCGCCGGCCGAGGCCGGGGACACGGGTGAAGGAACGGAAATCGCGGCCGGTCGGCCAGTGTTCCCGGGAGGTCTGCCCGGCGGTCAGAACGCCTGTTGGCGCCTGACGCCGTCGGCGCGGAAGCCTGACAGATAGGGA
>VGXH01000161.1 GCA_016873405.1 bacterium | reverse complement strand
GTTTGCTTGGGGAGGGGCTCCCGGTCAGCCTGCGCAAGGACCTGGCCTGGTCGCCCGCCGAGCGCAGCCTGCAGGTGGCCGAGTCGACGCTGCGGCTGGGCGACCTGGCGGTCGGCCTGAGCGGCCGTCTCGACGATCTGGGCTCGCCCGCCCCGCGCGCCGACCTGCGGCTGAGCGGCGGGCCGGCCCAGGTCTCCTCGCTGGTCGGCTTCCTGCCGCCGTGGCTGGCGCCCGCCCTGGACGGGATCTCTTCCGGCGGCGAGGTGGCGCTCTCCGGCTTCATCAAGGGCCCGCTCGGGCCGCCCGCTCCGGTCGGCGCGCCGCTGCCCTTCGCCTGGGAACTCGACTTCGCGCTCACGGACGGGCGCGTGAGCGCCCCCGGGCTGGCGGCGCCGCTGTCGGGCATCGAAGTCCGCCTGCGCGCCCATGACGACACCGTCGAACTGGCGCGCTTCGCGGCTGCGACCCCGCGCAGCCGCCTGGACGTCTCCGGGACGATGACCTCGCTGCTGGCCACCCCGCGCGTGGACCTGCGGATCGCGACCGACCTGGACCTGGCCGAGGCGATGGCTCTGCAACCGCCGCAGCCCGGGCTGCCGGAGCTGGCGGGCCGCTTCACCGGCGCGGTGGGCGTGTCCGGTCCCGTGCAGCCGGTGACCGCGCTGGCGCTGTCCGGCGGCGGCCGCCTGGTGGACCTGAAGATGTCGGGGCCGGACCTGCGGCCCGCCATCGACCGCATCGACGGGCCCATACGCCTGGAGGGGCAGCGCCTTTACGCCGACGGCGTCACCTATCGGCAGGGACCCACCGACCTGACCGTCACCGGCACGGTCGACAATTTCCTGGCGCTGGTGCCGGAACTGAAGGTGGCCCCGCCGGCGGTGCTGGCCGCGCGGGCCGACATCCGGCTGCTGGACGCCGACGCCTACGCCGCGCCGCCCGGCGCGCGCAAGGAAGCGGCCGGCCCCGGCAGCGGGCTGGCGCGGCTGGGCCTGCTCAGCGGCAGCGCGCAGGCCACCGTGCGCCGACTCCTGACCAAGGGGCACGAACTGCAGGACGTGCAGGGCGCGGTGGACCTGGACCGCGGACGCCTGACGCTGCGCGACGTGCGCGGCGCGATGTACGGCGGCCGCGTCGACCTGGCGGGCGTCATGGACTTCAGCGACCCGGCCCACGGGAAGATGGACCTGGAGGTCGCGCTGGCCGGCGTGCAGGTGCAGGAACTGTCGAAGCGCGCGGTCGCGATGAGCCGCTTCGCGCGCCTGGGCGGCCTGGTCACCGGACTGGTCGATGGCCGGGCGCAGCTGAAGGGCGCGCTGGACGACACCTTCGGGCTGGACCTGATGACGCTCACGACCAGCGGCCAGGTCGAACTCAAGCAGGCCCGCCTGGCCGGCTCGCCGCTCCAGAAGAAGCTGGCGGGACTGCTGGCCGCGCCGCAGCTCGAGGCGGTCGCCGTGGAGAAGTGGCTGCAGCCGTTCCGCATCGAGGACGGCAAGCTGCACGTCGACGGCCTGGCCCTGAAGGCGGCCGGCGTGGACGTGCGCGCGGCGGGCTGGCAGGCGCTCGACGGGACCTTGGCCCTGGGCGTGGAGATGACGGTGCCGCCCGTGCTGGCGGAGGGCCTGCGGTCGAGGCTGCCGGCGCCGGTCGCCGCCGTGCTGCTCGACGGCGGCGCAGGGCCCCTGGTGGTGCCCGTGGGGCTCAGCGGGCGCTGGGAGGACCCGCAGGTGCAGCTGGACACCGAGTCGCTGGCCGCCGCGGCGGCCGACCGCGCGGCGTCACGGGCCCGTCAGCAGGTGGACGACGCGCGCCGGCAGGTCCAGGGCAAGGTCCAGGACAAGGTCCAGGAACAGGTGCAGGACCGCGTGCAGGGCCGCGTGCAAGACGCGGCGGCCGGGGCGCTCCAGCGCCTGACCGGGCAGCCCGCCGACACCGCCGGCGCCGACTCGGCGTCCGCGCCGCCGCTGCAGGACCAGGTCAAGTCGCTCCTGAAGGGACTGCGGGGAGGGCGCGGCAAATGAACGGTTTAGCGCGCCCGGCGGCTCCCGCGCCGGCGGCGCGGGCGGCGGCGCCGGCGCTGCGGGCGCGGCTGCCGGCGCGGCTGCGGGCGCGGCGGGTTTGCATTCCGGTCCCCCGCGCACTACTTTCGCCTCGAGCCACGTCTGCCTGACCCGCATCCCGGCCAGCGCGGACGTGTTTTTTTGAGTGCCGCCGGCGGCCCGCAGCGGGCGCCGGCGCGCGCCGGAGATCACCCGGCAAGCCGCCGGCGGGCCGCCGCCGCGCATGAGGACACAACGGCATGATCACGGATCTGGGCAGGATCAGGAACATCGGCATCAGCGCCCACATCGACTCGGGCAAGACGACGCTGACCGAGCGGATCCTCTTCTACACCGGCCGCATCCGCGCCATCCACGAGGTCAAGGGCAAGGACGGCGTGGGCGCCACCATGGACTCCATGGATCTCGAGCGCGAGCGGGGCATCACCATCCAGAGCGCCGCCACCCACACGATGTGGGACGAGCACCACGTGAACATCATCGACACCCCGGGGCACGTGGACTTCACGATCGAGGTGGAGCGCGCCCTGAAGGTGCTGGACGGCGCGATCCTGGTCCTGTGCTCGGTGGCCGGCGTGCAGAGCCAGTCGATCACCGTCGATCGCCAGATGCGCCGTTACAGCGTGCCGCGCATCGCGTTCGTCAACAAGTGCGACCGCTCCGGCGCCAACCCGATGCGGGTGACCGAGCAGCTGCGCGAGAAGCTGAAGCACAACGCGGTCATGATGCAGATCCCGATCGGGCTCGAGGACAAGCTCGAGGGCGTGATCGACCTGGTGAAGATGAAGGCCTTCCGCTTCGAGGGCGACAACGGCGAGAAGATCATCGAGAGCGAGATCCCCGCCGCCCTGATGGTGGAGGCCGAGGTGCGGCGCGAGGCCCTGCTGGACGCCGCCAGCATGTTCAGCGACGAGCTGATGGAGGCCCTGCTCGAGGGCGAGGCCACCGAGGAGATGATCCACGCCGCGATCCGCAAGGGCGTGCTGTCGACCAAGCTGACGCCGGTGTTCATGGGCAGCGCCTACAAGAACAAGGGCGTGCAACTGCTGCTGGACGCGGTCATCCGCTACCTGCCGGCCCCCACCGACATCGACAACCGTGCGATCGAGGTCATGCGCGGCGGCGACGAGCGCGAGTTCACCCTCAGCCACGGCGCCGAGGCCGGCCTGGTCGCCAACGCGTTCAAGCTGGAGGAAGGGCCGTACGGCCAGCTGACGTACGTGCGCGTCTACCAGGGCACGATCCGGCGCGGCGACGACATCTTCAACAGCCGCACCGGCAAGAAGGTCAAGGTGGGCCGCCTCGGGCGCATGCACGCCAGCCAGATGGAGGAGATCACGGCCGCCTGCGCCGGCGACATCATCGCTCTGTTCGGCGTCGATTGCGCCAGCGGCGACACCTTCACGCACGGCGACCGCATCTCGCTGTCGAGCATGCACGTGCCCGAGCCGGTGGTGAGCCTGGCGGTCACGCCCGCCGACAACAAGGCCGCCACGAACATGAGCAAGGCCCTTCATCGCTTCACGCGCGAGGATCCCACCTTCCGCACGCACGTGGACGACGAGACCGGCGACACGATCATCAGCGGCATGGGCGAGCTGCACCTCGAGGTGTACATCGAGCGCATCAAGCGCGAGTACAACGCGGTGGTGACCGCGGGTGCGCCGCAGGTGAAGTACCGCGAGACGATCACCTGCCCGGTCGAGTTCGACTACACGCACAAGAAGCAGACCGGCGGCTCCGGCCAGTACGCCAAGATCCAGGGCGCGCTCGAGCCGGCGGACGACGGCCAGTTCCACTTCGAGAACAAGGTCATCGGCGGCAACATCCCGTCCGAGTACATCAGCGCCTGCGAGAAGGGCTTCGCCAGCTCGGTCGAGCACGGCCAGTTCATCGGCGCGCCGGTGCAGGGCCTGCGGGTGGTGCTGAAGGACGGCGCCGCGCACGCGGTGGACTCCTCGGACATGGCCTTCCAGGTGGCCTGCCGCGCCGCCGTGCGGAAGTACTACAACCAGGGCAAGCCGGTGGCGCTGGAGCCCCTGATGCTGGTCTCGCTCGAGGGGCCCAGCGAATACCAGGGCGAGATGATCAAGACCCTGATGCAGCGCCGCGGCGTGATCGTCGGCACGACCGAGGACGAGGGCTTCGTTCGCGTGGACGCCAACGTGCCGCTGGCCGAGATGTTCGGCTACGCGTCGGTACTTCGTTCGGCCACCGCCGGCAAGGCCGAGTTCACGATGGAGTTCGCGCGGTACGCCCCGGCGCCGGCCGAGGTGACCGAGCAGCTGGTCAAGCGGTACCAGGAGAAGCGGGCCGAGGGCCACTAGGAGCGAGGTTTCCGGGGTCCGGCGGCGCCGCAGCGAAGCCGCCCCGGGGGGACAGCCGCCGGCCGCCGCGCCGGGGCGCCATCAGCCAGCGAGTGAGGACGACGATGCCCGAGAAGACCATGATCGAACGCAGCCCGGTCCGCGTGTTCGACCGCGCCATCGGCGGCGGCCTCGGGGCCGGCAACATCGGGGTGGTGCTGTCGCGCAACGGCGGCGGCAAGACCGGTTTCCTGATCGGCCTGGCCATCGACAAGCTGCTGCAGGGCAAGCGCGTGCTCTACATCTCGACCAAGGAGTCGGTGGAGCACGTGAACGAGTTCTTCGACCAGATCTTCCACGCCATGGCCGAATCGCTGGCGATGGACGAGGTGCCGCAGCGCCAGCTCCAGATGGAACGCAACCGCCACATCCTGGTCTACAACCGGAAGTCCTTCAGCGTGGAGAAGCTGGAGGGCTCGGTGGCGTTCCTGACCGAGGCGACCGGCTTCCGGCCCGACATGGTGATCATGGACGGCACGCCGCGCTTCGAGAGCACGGAGCAGTGGGAGATCGACGTGATCCGCAAGCTGGCCGCGCAGTGGAACGCCGAGGTCTGGACCAGCGGCCTGCTGCATCGCGAGGGCCAGCAGCTGGACGCTCGCGGCATCCCGCTGGAGGTCGCCCGCTACGACGCCGACCTGGCCGTCGTCCTTCGCCTGGCGACCGAGCACGGCCGCATCAACCTGAAGGTCCTCAAGGAACACGCCAGCGCGGAGCCGGCCCAGGTCAGGATGGAGCTGGACCCGGCGACGCTGCTGCTGCGCTGGCAGTGATGGAGGCCCGGCCGGTGGCCGGGCGGCTGGCCGCGGTCCGCGACCGGATCGCGGCGGCCTGCGCTCGCGCCGGGCGCGATCCCGCCGCGGTCACGCTGGTGGCCGTCACCAAGCAGGTGCCGCTGCCGCTGGTCGCGGCGGCGGTCCGCGCGGGCGCCGGCGATCTGGGCGAGAACAGGGTGTTCGACGCGCTGGCGCGCCAGGACGAACTGGCGCGCCTTCTCGTGGACGGGGGTCTGGACCCGCGCGGCCTGCGCTGGCACTTCATCGGACACCTGCAGCGCAACAAGGCGGCCCGGGCGTGCGGTCGCTTTTT
>VGXH01000160.1 GCA_016873405.1 bacterium | reverse complement strand
TCGCCGACTGCTGGCGCGCCGTGCACCGGGGAGAGATCGCGGGACTCGATGCCGCGGTCGATGTCTACGGCCCCTGGCTGCGCGCGGTGTGCTGGGACGAGCGGCTCGGACCCGAGGAAGCCGCCGCCCGCCTGACGCCGCTGCTGGACCTGGTCGCGGACGGTCGCGGGATCCGCGGCAGCGTCGTGCGGGGGCATCGCCCGAATCCGCACCAGGAGTCGCTGCCGGCCTTCACGCGGATCCTGGGCGAGCCGCCGCCCCCGACGCTGGTGGTGCGGGAGCACGGCCTGGGCTACGGCGTGGACCTGGCCGGGCCGCCGCATCCGGGGCTCTTCCTGGACCAGCGCGACGCGCGCCGGCGCGTGGCCCTGGCGGCGCCGGGGCGGCGCCTGGCGAACCTGTTCTCCTTCACGTGTTCGTTTTCCGTCGCGGCGCTGGCGGGCGGCGCCGAGGTGGCGTTCTCGGTCGACACCGCGCGCGGCTGCCTGCGCGACGGCGCGGCGAACCTCGCGCTCAACGGCCTGGACGCCGGAGGGCGCGGCAAGTTCGTCCAGGAGGACGCGCGGCGATGGCTGGCGCGCCAGGCGCGCGCGCGCCGCGAGAAGGGCGCGGCTTGGCGGCCGCTCGACCTGGTCGTGTGCGACCCGCCGGTGTTCTCGTCGGTCAAGGGCGGCGGACCGTTCGCGGTCGCCCGCGAATGGGACGCGCTGGCCGACGCGGTGGCCCCCCTGCTGGCGCCCGGCGGGGCGGCGCTGTTCGCCAACAACCACCGCGGCGGCGACCACGAACGCTACCGCGACGCGCTGCGCGCCCGCTTCGCCGCGGTGGACGACCTCAGGCCGCCGCTGGACTTCCCGCTCCTGCCGGGTCAGCCGCGGGACATGCGCGCGTTCTGGTGCCGCGCGGCGGGCTGACGCCGACCGCCGCGGCGCAGCGCGGGCTCCGCGGCAACTTCATCGGCGGCCGCTTCAGCGCCGCCCGGCCAGGTCCAGCTCGAGGGCCCCGGTCAGGGCGTCGTAGCTCGCCTCCAGTTCGGCGCGCCTCGGCTCCAGCGCCGCGCGCAGCCCGGCCGGCAGGCCCTGCTCCCAGGCCAGGCGGCGCGGCTCGGCCTTCAGGGCGGCGACTTCGGCCGCCAGTTGCGCGCGCCAGTCGGCGTCGCCCGTGCCCGGCCCGGCGGCGTCCAGCGCCGCCAGCTGCCGGCGCAGATTCTCGCCGAGGGCGGCATTGAGCGTTTCGCGCACGTCGATGCCGCGGCGGCGGCGGACCTCCTCGGGGTCGCCGCCGCCACCGCCCTGCCGGGTGCCGAACGTCCAGTTGTCGCCCTCGCGGTCGCCGCTGTCGCCGGACACGACGAAGCCCGGCCCGTCGGCGGGATCCTTGCCGAGCAGCCCGTAGAACGCGACGGCGAAGAGGAAGCGGTATTCGCCCGGCCCCATCCCCGCCTGCAGCAGCGCGCGGTCGCGGGCCCCGATCAGGGACAGCAGATGCGGCACCAGGTTGACGCCGGCGGAGATCTTCGCCGTGACGCCGCCCTCGCCGTCCGGCCTGGCCAGGGTGCGCGAGGCCTGCTCGCGCTCGGGCGCCATCAGGCGGCGCGCCGCCAGGAACGCCTCGACGCGCGCCGGGGCCAGACTGCCGTCCGCCGGCGGCGCCCACGCCTCGGCCTCGCCGAAGCGCGCGGTCAGCGAGTCGCGCGCGGCGTCGAGGCCCTCGGCGCGCTTGACCAGGCTGCGCACCCCGAAGAACCCGGCCGCCCCCAGGCCGAACACCAGAATGACCGCCAGGCCGCAGCCGATGCCGCAGCCGATGAGCCAGTTCCTTGGGGGTCCCATGCTGCGCGCCTCCTGTCCCTCGACGCCCCGAGCCGGTGCCGCCCGCGATCCCGCCGGCGCGAATACCCGCTGCGGGCGCTTCTGATTCGGGTTGCCGTTCCCCACCGCGGCACCGACTATATCCCGGCTGGAACGGCCCGGGAACCCCGACTTCGCCGCGCGGGCGCGCGGTCCCGCCCCCTGAAAGGATGACATGGCGCAGCAGTACATCTTCACGATGAAGAACCTCAAGAAGGTCGTCCCGCCCGGCCGCGAGATCCTCAAGGGGATCTGGCTGTCGTTCTATCCGGGCGCCAAGATCGGCGTCATCGGCCTGAACGGCGCCGGCAAGAGCTCGCTGCTGAAGATCATGGCGGGCGTGGACCAGGACTTCATCGGCGAGGCCTTCCCGGACCCCTCGATCAAGGTCGGCTACCTGGCCCAGGAGCCGCAGTTGGACAGGTCGAAGGACGTGCGCGGCAACGTCGAGGAAGCCGTCGCGGGCATGAAGGCCAAGCTGGACCGCTTCAACGAGATCAGCATGGCGATGTGCGAGCCCATGGACGACGACAAGATGACGAAGCTGATGGAGGAGATGGGCCGCCTCCAGGACGAGATCGACCACGCGAACGGCTGGGAGCTGGACCGGCAGCTCGAGATCGCCATGGACGCGCTGCGCTGCCCGCCCGGCGACGCCGACGTCACGAAGCTGTCCGGCGGCGAGGTGCGCCGCGTGGCGCTGTGCCGCCTGCTGCTCCAGAAGCCCGACCTGCTGCTGCTGGACGAGCCGACCAACCATCTCGACGCCGAATCGGTGGCCTGGCTGGAGCGGCACCTGCGCGAGTACCACGGCACCGTGGTGCTGGTCACGCACGACCGCTACTTCCTGGACAACGTCACGGGTTGGATCCTGGAGCTGGACAACGGCTACGGCATTCCCTGGGAGGGCAACTACTCGTCCTGGCTGGACCAGAAGAAGACGAAGCTGCTCGAGGAGGAGAAGGCCGACAGCAAGCGCCTCAAGACCATCGAGCGTGAACTGGAGTGGGTCAGCGCCTCGCCCAAAGCCCGCCAGAAGAAGAACAAGGCCCGCGTCTCCCAGTACGAGGAGCTGGTCAGCCAGGAACGGCAGATGCGCGCCACCGCGGCGCAGATCCGCATCCCGGCCGGCGAGCGGCTGGGCAACGTCGTCGTGGCGGCCGAGCACCTGAAGAAGGGCTACGGCGACACGGCGCTCTTCGACGACCTGAACTTCCACCTGCCGCGCGGCGGCATCGTCGGCGTGGTGGGCCCCAACGGCGCCGGCAAGACGACGCTGATGCGGCTGATCACCGGGCAGGAGAAACCCGACGGCGGCACGCTGACCGTCGGCGAGACCGTGCGCCTGGCCTACGTGGACCAGTCGCGCGATGACCTGGATGCGGAGAAGACCGTCTGGGAGAACATCACCGGCGGCGCCGAGGAGCTGGACCTGGGCGGCGCGAAGGTCAACAGCCGCGCCTACTGCAGCGGGTTCAACTTCAAGGGCTCCGACCAGCAGCGCAAGGTGGGCACGCTCAGCGGCGGCGAGCGCAACCGCGTGCACCTGGCGCGGCTGCTCAAGAGCGGCGCCAACCTGATCCTGCTCGACGAGCCGACCAACGACCTGGACGTCGACACGCTGCGCGCGCTGGAGGATGCCCTCACGGATTTCGGCGGCTGCCTGGTCGTGGTCAGCCACGACCGCTGGTTCCTGGACCGCATCTGCACGCACACCCTCGCGTTCGAGGGCGACAGCAACGTGGTCTGGTACGAGGGCAGCTACTCCGAGTACGAGGAGGACCGGCGCAAGCGCCTGGGCGTGGACGCCGACCAGCCGCACCGGATCAAGTACCGCAAGCTGACGCACGGTTGATCGCCGCCGCCGGCCGGCGGCCGGCGGCCGGCGACGCCGCGGCCGCTCGCGCACCAGACGAAGGGCCCGGGGTCTCCCCCGGGCCCTCGTGCTTCAGCTATGCGGAAGATCGACTACCGGAACATCGCCTTCAGCGTGCCGAAGGTCTCGCTCTCGGTCGACACGGGCGCGTTCACCGTGACGGTGACCGGGCAGCCGGCCGTCGTGTAGGCATCGATGACCACGTAGTAGGTCCCGGCAGCGCCGGCAGTGTAGGTCACGACCTCCGAGCCCGTGACCCCCGCGTCCGCGCCGGCCACGCAGGTGCCGATCAGGTTCGAGCAGTCCGTCGCGATCCACACCGCCACGTCGCAGGCGCCGTTCTCGTCGACGGTCAGCGTCTCGCCGGCGACCAGGTCGATCTTGTAGATCGCGTCCGGGCCGGGCGTGATGAAGCCGGTGCAGCTCGGGGTGACCAGGTTGTAGTTGTTGTAGTAGCCGCCGGCGTTGGTCAGGTTGACCGCCCACGACGCCAGGCCCTGCGCCTGGATGTCGATGGCGCCGGTGCACAGGTCGTTGACGGCCGGCGGCGGCGGCGGCACGGCCGCGGTCACGTTCAGCGTGAACGACGGGATGCAGGTCGGGGTCGGCCAGGTGTCGACCATGATGTAGTAGCTGCCGGCGGCCAGCGACTGGCCCAGGATCGAGCGCGTGCCCGACGAGCCGGTGTTCTTGGCGATGCACGTCGTGGCGTTGGGCGGGCAGGTCGAGTCCAGCAGGATGCCCGTCCACGTCGTCGAGCCGGGGTTCATCACGATGTCGATCGTGGCAGCGGCGGCCAGGTCCATACGGTAGATGATCTCCTCGCCGCCGTCATAGCTGCCCAGGCAGGTCGTCGAGTAGTTGTTGCCCAAGCCGCAGTTCGTCTGGCCGGTCACCGAGTAGGGCAGGCCGGGGATCACGACGGGCGTGGCGCAGGAGCCCATGACGGTGAAGTCCGAAGGCGGCACGTAGGCCGTCGGGCCGTGCAGGGCCTCGTCCTTGTCCATGGCGAAGGCGCTGGTCGCCAGGCCGGCGATCAGCAGAACGGAAAGCAGCAGTTTGCAAGACTTCATGGATGGTCCCCCTTGCAGGTGTCATTGGAGCGGCCGTTGCGAACGGCCCCTTGGGCGTAACCTCGGATTCCCCCCCACCCACGCCGTGTTCTTCGGCGAGCCGCACGCACCGTGGCCGGGAATTGACCGATTCTAGCACATGTGCAAGGTGCGTGGGAACATTCTTTTTTGATGGCGCGCACGCAGTCGCTTCCAGATGAGGCAAAAAAGCGGATCTCATGTCATAAGTGCTTGTGACTACAGGCCGTTGGCGGCGGGCGGCCGGGGCGGCCCCCGCGGGTTCGCCGACCGCCGGCGGGACCCTTCTTCACCGCCCCGCATCGGCGGCGAGCCGGTCCACGGCGGCGCGGTCATCCAGGCAGCTCACCGGGTAGACACCCGCCTGGGAGTCCCACCACGGGGTGCGTTCGTAGAACCACATGCGGATGGCCCAGGGGTCGGCCGCGAACTCGGCAGAGGCGGCCTTGCGCGCGGCCAGTTCGGCCTCCCACTGCGGGTGGTCGGCCAGCAGGCGCGGGATCATCTCCTCGATGACGTAGGCCTCGACGTATTCGATCCGTTCGAAGGCGGCGTCGAACATGCCCCAGCGCACCAGCGCGTCCGGCCCGTCGGGCTCCAGCAGGTGCGCCGCCACGCGGGCATCGCGCCGGCGCAGGTCGACCACGACGGTGCCGGCCGGGAACGTGCGCGTCTCGTGCAGCGGCTCGGCGGTGAACGTCACCGGGTGCCG
>VGXH01000159.1 GCA_016873405.1 bacterium | reverse complement strand
CGCGGCTCCTGCTCCTCGCGCGGGTCGCCGGCGACGGTCAGGATCTCGAAACGGGGCTCGCGGCCGCCGGCGGCCGGTCGCGCGGTGTAGCGCCGGCCGTGGCCGTCGACCAGGCACCAGTCGCGGTCGCCGGCCCCGCGCAGCACGCCCTGCAGGTGGTGGGCCTCCTCGCGATCGAGGGCGACCAGGTCGCCCGGGCGCGGCGGCGAGGCGGGATCGACGGCCAGGAAGAACTGGCGCACGCGTTCGCCTTTCCGGCCCGCGCCTACTCGCCGGGCCGCCGTCCCGGCGGCGGCACGCGCCGCGCCAGGTCGTCCTGCAGCGCCTCGAGGCGCTTGATCACGTCGCGGTCGAGGTTCTCCGGCGTCCAGGCCAGCACGCGCACCAGCTGGTCGCCGGTGCCCGGGCGGTTCACATGCGGCATGCCCTTCTTGCGCAGGCGGAAGATCTTGTGGCTCTGCGTGCCGGCGGGGATCTTCAGCGCCACCTTCCCCTCGAGGGTCGGCACCTCGATCTTCGTGCCGAGCATCAGGTCGATCGGCGAGACCGGCACGTCGATGAGCAGGTCGTCGCCGTGGCGCTCGAACAGCTCGCTGTCGCGCACGTTGAACACGACGCGCAGGTGGCCGGCGCCGCCGCCGTGTTCGCCGGCGTCGCCCTTGCCCTGCAGCTCCATGTAGTTGCCGGTGCTGACGCCGGCCGGCACGTTGATCTCGAGCGACTCCTCGCCGCGCACCGTGCCTGTGCCTCGGCACGAGCGGCACGGATCCTGGATCACCTGGCCGCGCCCCTGGCAGTGCGGGCAGGCGCCCTCGGTCACCATCTGCCCGAGCAGCGACTGGCGCACCTGCCGCACGCGCCCGTGGCCGCGGCAGTGCTGGCAGGTCGCGGGCCGGCTGCCGGCCGCGGCGCCGCTGCCTCCGCAATCGGCGCAGGCCACCTGCTTGGTGACCTTCACGGTCTTGCGGACGCCGCGCGCCGCCTCCTCGAGCGAGACCGCCAGTTCCAGCTGGAGATTGCGCCCGCGCCCGCGCCCGCCGCCCGCGCCGCCGCCGAAGACGTCGCCGAGGCCGCCGCCCATGCCGAAGTTGCGCAGGAACGACTCCAGCGCGTCGTTGAGGTCGACATTGAAGCCGCCGCCGCCGAAGCCGCCGCCGAAGCCGCCCTCGGGCGCGTGCCCGTAGCGGTCGTAGCGGGCGCGCTTCTCGGGGTCCTTGAGCGCCTCGTAGGCCTCGGCGGCCTCGCGGAACCTCTCGGCGGCCGCGGGGTCGTCCGGGTTCTTGTCGGGGTGGTACTTGATGGCCTGCGCGCGGTAGGCCTTCTTGATCTCGGTCGCGTCCGCGCTGCGCGCCACGCCGAGCACTTCGTAGTAGTCGCGCTTGCCGCCGCTCATGCCGCTCCTGCCGCTTCCCTGACGGCGCCGCTCAGGCGCAGATGATGACGCGCGCCGGCCTCAGCACCAGTTCGCCGAGACGATAGCCGGCCTGCGCGATCTCGATGATCGTGCCGGACTCCGCGCCATCGCGCGGCAACTGGCCGACCGCCTCGTGCACCAGGGGATCCAGGTGCAAGCCCAGCGCGTCGATCGGCGTGACACCCTGTTCCTGCAGCACCGCGCGGAATCGCTGCCGGATCAGTTCGATGCCGTCCCGGAAAGGACCCGGCGCGCCAGTATCGGCGGCGGGCGCCGCCGTCTGCAAGGCCCTTTCCAGGTTGTCCAGGACCTCCAGGAAGCCGCGCAAGGTGTCGGCCTGCGTGAAACGCCGCGCATCGGCCACCTCGCGTCGCGTGCGCTTGCGAAGGTTGTCCAGCTCGGCCATCGCGCGCAGCCACTTGTCCTGCGCCTCGTCGCGCTCGCGCCGCAGGCCGTCGATCTCGTCCTCGACCCGGGCCTCGACGGGCGCCTCGTCGGCCGGCTCCGGCGACGGCGCGTCGGCGGCGACGGCGTCGCCCGGCTCCACGACCTCGGCCTCCGGCGCCGGCGGGGCCGCCGCGTCCGGCGGCGTCGCGTCGGCGTTGTCGGTCTGGGCGTGGCGTCGCTTGGTCATGCGCTTCCCTCCGCAAGGATGGTCGGCGGACCGGCGCCGGGCGGGCCGTCGACCGGTCGTGCCTCTTTCAGTGCAGCTGCGAGCCCGCCGGGCCGCCGAGCTCCCTGCGCAGCGCGTCGAGCCCGTGCAGGGCTCGCTGGTAGGGCATCCGGCGCGGCCCGAGCACCGCGACCACGCCGGTGCGTCCGTCCAGCGGCACGCGGCGCGTCATCACCGTGAAGCACCGCAGCGCCGCGACGGGATTCTCCTGGCCGATCCAGACGCCGAACCCGTCGTCCGCGCGTTCGCCCAGCTCCTGCAGCGTGCGTCGCATGGTCACCGGCGATTCGAGAAACGTCAGCAGCGAGCGGAGCGGCGCCGGTTCCTGGAACTCGGGCGCCACGAGCACCGAGGCCACGCCGTCGAACTCGATCTCGCCGGCATCGACCCCGCGCAGCAGTTCGCGGCCGGCGCGCGCCAGGCGGGCGGCGCAGCGCGTCACCGGCGTGTCCTCCAGGTCAACCGCCCCGGGCAGGCCCGCAGCCGCCTCGCGCAGCGCGCGCCCCGCCACGCGGCGCGACAGCAGCCTGCCGGCGGCCGCCACCACCGCCTCGGGCGGATCGTCCGGCAGCGTGACCAGACCCGTGCGGACCGCCGCGTCGTCGAGCAGGACGACCATCAGCACGCGGCCGCCGCCGCGACGGAAACACTCCAGGCGCTGCACGGTCGCCTCGGCCAGCGTCGGCCCGACGATGATGCCCAGTCCGTCGGTCAGCCGCGACAGGAGGCCGGCCAGCAATTTGAGTCGTTCCTGGCTGCCGGACGCCCGCCGCACGCCCTGGCGCACCTGCTCCTCGAGCCCGGCCGGCGCGTCGTGGCGCCGCAGCGCCCAGCCCGACAGGAGAAGGTCGACGAAGACGCGGTAGCCGGCATCGGTCGGCCGGCGGCCGGCCGAGGTGTGCGGCTGTTCGAGGTAGCCCGCCTCGGCGAGCCGCTTCATCACGGCCCGCACCGTGGCCGAAGAGACGGCGCGCTGCAGGCTGCGCTCGACCAGGCCCGAGCTGACCGGACGCCCCGTCTCCAGGTCCAGGCGCACCACGGCCGTCAGGACGGCCAGGGACCTCTCGTCGAGCGCGGTTCGCAGGCTGCTGGTCGGCATGGATCACACCCGTCGGCGCCTTGGCTGCGGTGCCGCGCGGCGGCGGCAGGGCGGCAAGTTAACCGGGGTCCCGCGCCGGTGTCAACCCGGCCCGCGCGCGACGCCCATCGCCGCGGCCGGGGCGCGCCGCCGGCGATGAGGCCCGACCGGATCGGGCTAGAACCTCCTGGACAGCGCTTCCTCGATGGTGTCAAGCCGCAGGAACCCGTCCCCGGTCAGGCGCAGGCTGCCGCCCTCGCGGCGCCACAATCCCTCCGCCTCGCCGCGCTCGAGGTCCAGGGCGTTCGGCGGCAGCCATCCGAGCGGGACGCCCTCGCGCGTCCGCAGGGCCAGCACCACGCGCTCGAGCCGGCGGGAGACGGGCCCCAGGTCCTCGACCGCGGCTTCCGGCAGCCTTCCGGCGTCCAGGTCGGCCAGCCACGCCGCCAGCGTCTCGTGGTTCGCGCGCCGCCAGCGGCCCCAGGCGCCGTGGGCGCCGGGCCCCAGCCCCAGCCACGGCCGGCGTCGCCAGTAGGCGCGGTTGTGGCGGGACTCGTCGCCGGGCCGCGCGAAGTTGGCCACTTCGTACTGCAGCAGGCCATGGCCGGCCAACCGGCGCGCGGCCGCCAGGTACGCGGTCCGCACCTCCTCGTCCGGCGGCAGCTTCAGCGAGCCGTCCGCCACGCGCGCGGCCAGCGCCGTGCCCGCGTGCACTTCCAGGATGTAGAGCGACACGTGCCCCACGCCCAGCGCGACCGCCTCGTCGAGCTCCGCCAGCAGCGCCTCCAGCCGCACGCCCGGTCCCAGGATCCAGTCCGCCGAGACGCGCGGGAAACGCGCGCAGGCCAGCGCCAGGGCGCCGCGCGCCGTCGCCGGGTCGCAGGCCCGGCCCAGGCGGCGCAGCACGCCGGCGTCGAGGCTCTGCACGCCCAGGCTGACGCGGCCCACGCCCGCGGCCAGCCAGGCCTGCGCCAGCTCCGGCGTGAACGTCTCCGGGTTCGCCTCGGCGGTCAGTTCCAGATCGGCGGCGCGATCGCAGCGGCCGACGGTCCCCGCCAGCAGCCGCGCCATCAGTTCGGGCTCGAGCTGGGACGGCGTGCCGCCGCCGATGTAGGCGGTGGCCAGCGGCCGCCTGGCCGTGCCCAGCGCCGGGCATGCCTGCCGGCGCAGCTCGAACTCGCGCAGGACGCCGTCGACGAAGGCCGCGCGGCGGCCGGCGTCGTGGTCGGCGCTGCGGGCGAAGTGGCAGTACGCGCAGATCGACCCGCAGAACGGGACGTGCACGTACAGGCCGAACGAACGCATGGTCAGCGGATGATGTCGCCCAGCCGCGAGAAGCGCGGCAGGTGCCGCTGTCCGTCCCACGACCAGTAGATGAACATCGCCTTGCCCTTGATGAGCCGCTTGTCCAGCGCGTCCCAGTAGCGGCTGTCCTGGCTGTTGAAGCGGTTGTCGCCCATCATGAAGATGTGGCCGGGCGGCACCACGTACGGGTCGGGCATGCCCGGCAGCGGGAAGGTGTGGTTGCGCGGATTGCGCCCGTACGACGCCAGGTCCTTCTTCACGCGCGGCGGCGGACAACGCTCCGGGTCCCTGTCGTCCGGGATGCACGAGTGGTCGCCGCCGTACAGCCCGAGGTTGCTCTCGTAGATCCTGCCGTTGACGAAGAGCACGCCGTCCTTGACGCGCACGGTGTCGCCCTCGACCGCCACGCAGCGCTTGATGTAGTCCAGGTTGCGGTCGCGCGGGTACTCGAAGACGATGATGTCGCCCTGCCGCGGCTCGCGGATCGCCGGCAGCTTCAACACCGGCAGACCGTCGAGCAGCGTCCAGTTCACGAGCGGGATGCGGATGCGGTCCGGGGTCTTGGCGCCGTAGAGGAACTTGTTCACGAACAGGAAGTCGCCGATCTGCAGGGTTTCCAGCATCGAGCCCGTGGGGATGCGGAAGGCCTGGAAGACGAACTGCCGCAGCAACAGCGCGATCAGCAGCGCCGACCCGATCGAGCGCGCGTACTCGACGACGGGATGCCGCTTGCGCGCCGGCGCCTGCGCCCTGCCGCCGCGGACCGTCTTGTGCTTCCTGAACATCGTTCCTCCCCGCCGGCGCGGTCAGCGTTCCACCTTGAGCACGGCCAGGAACGCCTCCTGCGGGATCTCCACGGAGCCGACCTGCTTCATGCGTTTCTTGCCTTCCTTCTGCTTCTCCAGCAGCTTCCGCTTGCGCGTGATGTCGCCGCCGTAGCACTTGGCGGTCACGTTCTTGCGGAAGGGCTGCACCGTCGTGCGCGCCAGCACGCGCGAGCCGACGGCGGCCTGGATCGCCACCGAGAACATCTGCCGCGGGATCAGCTCCTTCAGCTTCCCC
>VGXH01000158.1 GCA_016873405.1 bacterium | reverse complement strand
CCGCGCCGCGAAGGCACGCTGGCGCCGGTGTGCTCGAAGTTCCCCTCCGGGGTGATGCCCAGCAGCGCGCACAGCGCCGGGGCGTCGTGGGGGCCGGCGACCTGCAGCACCTGGTCGGGCGTCCACAGGTAGTAGGAGCCCTCGCGGCCGCCGCTGTCGGCGTCGAAGCTGGCGTAGAGGCCGCCGTCCGGGTCGCGCATCTCGCGCGCCAGGAACGTCAGCGTGTCGCGCGCCACCTCCACGTACGCGGGGCGGTCCAGGAGGCGGCCGGCCTTCAGGAACAGGCTGGCCAACTGCGCGTTGTCGTAGAGCATCTTCTCGAAGTGGGGCACGGTCCAGGCGTCATCGACGGTGTAGCGGAAGAAGCCGCCGCCCAGGTGGTCGCGCAGGCCGCCGCCGGCGATCGCCGCCAGCGTCTTGTTCACCAGCGCGCGCAACTCCTCAGCGCCGCCGCACCGCGTGACCAGGAAGCGCCACTTGACCGGCGTCGGGAACTTCTGGCGTTGCCGGAAGCCGCCGTGCTCAGGGTCGGCGATGTCCAGGGCGTGACGGGCCGCCGCCTCCAGCCAGGCCCCCTCCAGCGGGCCGGCCGGCCCTCGCGCCCAGTGGGGCGCTTCGCCCACGTGGGCGGTCACGCGCTCGGCCTGCGCGCGCAGGTCGTCCGGCCGCTCGCCCCAGAGGTCGGCGACCTGCTCGATCAGCGTCCGGAAATGGGCCGGCCGGAAGTAGGTGCCGCCGTGGAAGGGCTTGCCGTCCGGCGTCAGGAACGAGGACATCGGCCAGCCGCCCCGGCCGGTCAGGGCCTGCACGGCGTCCATGTAGACCGCGTCCAGGTCGGGCCGCTCCTCGCGGTCGACCTTGATGCTCACGAAGCGGCGGTTCAGGACGTCGGCGATGGCATCGTCGTCGAACGCCTCCTTCTCCATCACGTGGCACCAGTGGCAGCTGCTGTAGCCGATCGACAGGAAGATCGGGCAGTCGCGCGCGGCCGCCTCGCCCAGTGCTTCGGGTCCCCACGGCCGCCAGTCGACGGGGTTGAAGGCGTGCTGGCGCAGGTAGAGCGACGGCTCCTGGAGCAGGCGATTGCCGTCGCGGCGGACCTCACCGGCCGGGCGCGGGACATGGCGGTTCATCGGGCGGGACTCCCGGGCTGGGGGCTGCGGGGCGCAGGCGCCGATGGCGCCGACCCCTGGACACCGCCCCAACCTAGCGACGTCACCGGCCGGCGGCCGCCCGGAAACAGGTCTTTTCGGACCCGAATATTCCAGGCGGGCAACGCCGCGGTTGCATCCGCCCCCGGCACCGGATAGGTTTGGTCGCTCATCGAGGCTTCGTCGGCCTCCATGGTCAGCTTCCGGGTGGTCGGGTGGGGGCCGCGGATGATCGAGTTCACCCCTGAGGCCGTTGCACAGTGGCGGTTGGAGCACCCCGGGTCGGCCCCGGGGGAGGATCCGGTCGTGCGCGTGTCTCTGGTCCCCGGGGGCTGCGCCGGGCTGCGCTACGCGCTGGAGGCGGCGCCGGCGCCGGCGCCCGATGACGTCATGGCGCCCCAGGCGGGACTGCTGGTGGCCTGCGCCCCGGCCGACCTGCCGCGCCTGCGGGGGCTGCGGGTCGACTTCGTCGATGCCCTGGTGGGCGGCGGCTACCGGTTCGAGAACCCGAACGCCGGGCGCACCTGCGGCTGCGGCGAGAGCTTCGCCGATCCCGGCGACTGAGCGGTCCGCGGAGACCCGTCAGCGCCGGAAACCGTGACGGGGAACCGGATTATCGGCCGCCCGGGCCGAGTTTTCTGTTGTCAGGTCCCGGGGCGGCCTCTTAGTATCGGCACCCGCCGGCCCAAGCCACGCAGACCGGCGCGGCCCCGCGGGTGGACCCGGCCCGGGCCGCGGCGCGGGGATCATCGCGGACGCAGGGGGGAGAGTCGATTGGCCCCGGACAACCACGCTCACGAGCCGGGCGACCGCCCCGGCGCCGGCCCCGAGCAGCGATTCGTCTTTCCGAAGTGGACCAACCGGCTGCGCGAGGCGCTGGCAGTGGCCGCGCTGGGCGGCGTGGTCTACCTGGTGGTGCTGGTGGCGGGCGTGTTCTCCCCCAAGAACACCGCGATCGGCTACGCGCCCGAGCAGCCCGTCCCCTACAGCCACGCGTTGCACGTCGGCGAGCTGGGCATCGACTGCCGTTACTGCCATGTGACGGTCGAGACGACCGCGCGGGCGAACGTGCCCCCGACCGCCACCTGCATGAACTGCCACAAGACCGTGCGCGCGACCAGCGAGAAGCTGGCCCCGGTGCGCCTGAGCGCCGAGACGGGCCGGCCCCTCCACTGGATCCGCGTCCATGACCTTCCCGACTTCGTGTACTTCAACCACGCCGGGCACGTGCAGTCGGGCGTGGGTTGCGTGAGTTGCCACGGCCGCGTCGACCGCATGGAGGTCGTCGAGCAGGTGGCGCCGCTGACGATGGGCTGGTGCCTCGATTGCCACCGCAATCCGGATCCCCACCTGCGGCCCCTGGACAAGGTGACCGTCATGGACTGGGAACCGGAGGGCGACGCGGCGGCTCTGGGCGCGAAGCTGCGGGCCGAGCGGAAGATCTCGCCGTCGGTCGACTGCGCCACCTGTCATCGGTAGGAAAGGATACCCATGTCCGCGAACAGCCTGGAACCCGGCAGCGGCTCTCCCTACTGGCGCAGCCTGCAGGAACTGGCCGACACCGAGGAATACCGCCACCTGATGTCGCACGAGTTTCCCGGCGGCATCGACGCGCCCGACGGCCTGTCGCGGCGGCGCTTCCTGCAGATCATGTCCGCCTCCATCGCCATGACGTCGCTGGCGGGCTGCCGCTGGCCGGTCGAGAAGATCGTGCCCTACGCCGCCAACACGCCGGGCCTGGAGCCGGGCACGCCGGTGAAGTTCGCCACGACGATGGAACTGGGCCCAACCGCGCTGCCGGTGCTGGCCACCAGTTACGACGGGCGCCCGATCAAGGTGGACGGCAATCCGGGCCACCCGCTGAGCGGCGGCGCGGCCAGCGTGTTCGCGCAGGCCAGCGTGCTGGACGTCTACGACCCGGACCGCAGCCGCACCCCGCGCCGGCGCGCCGGCCTGTTCGGCTCCGAGACCGATTGGGCCACGTTCACCGCCTGGGCGCAGACGCTGTACGCGGGCGGCCTGGCCGGCACGGCGATCCTGACCGGGGCCACCACGTCGCCGGCCACCGTCGGGCTGCTGCGGCAGGCCGCCGCGCGCGGCGCGCGCGTGCACCTGCACGAGCCGGTGTGCCGCCTGAACGAGATGCGCGGACTGAAGCTGGCGTTCGGCACCGCGGCGATGGCGCAGCTGGACCTCTCGCGCGCCGACGTCATCGTCGACCTGGACGCCAACTGCCTGCAGGACCATCCGGCCGCGCTGCGCAACGCCAGGGCCTTCGCCGCCGGCCGCCGGGCCGAGTCCGGGCACATGAACCGGCTCTACAGCTTCGAGAGCACGTTCAGCATCACCGGCGGTATGGCCGACCACCGCTATCCGACCGCCGCCCGCGACCTGGGACCGGCCCTGTGGGCGCTGGCGGCCGAGCTGGTGCTGGGCGAGCGCCTCGAGCTGCCGGCGGGCGCGGGCGTGACCGCGGCGCAGCTGGCGTCCTGGCGCGGCCACGCGGCCGGCGGGCCGGATGTCGCCCACGTCGCCCACGACCTGATGGTCCACCGCGGGCACGGCCTGCTGGTGGCCGGGCTGCGCCAGGATCCCGAGGTGCACGCCCTGGTGCACGTGCTGAACGCGGCGCTGGGCAACGTCGGCCACACGATCAGCTACGTGCCGTTCGAACTGCCTGCGTTCGCGTCTCTGGAAGAACTGGTGGCCGACCTGAACGCCGGTCGGGTCACGACGCTGGTCGTGCTGGGCGGCAACCCCGTCTACGACGCGCCGGCCGACCTCGAGTTCGGCAAGGCGATGGCGCGCGCACCGGAGCGCATCCACCTCGGCCTGCACGAGGACGCCACCGGCCAGGCCGCCAGCTGGCACCTGCCGGCGGCGCACTACCTGGAGAGCTGGGGCCTGGCGCAGGGCTGGGACGGCTCGCTGCTCGCGGTGCAGCCGCTGATCGACCCGCTCTACGCCGGGCACACGGCCACCGAGCTGCTGTCGGTGCTGGTGGACGCCGCGCCGCGCACGGCGCACCAGATCGCGCGCGACGCGTTCTTCGCGCTCGGCGGCGGCCAGGGCGCCGCGCCGGCGCCGGAGGCGGACGCGGGCTTCGAGAAGAAGTGGCGCGCCTTCCTGCACGACGGCTTCCTGGCCGGAAGCGCGCAGGCCGGCGCGCCGCTGGCCCTCGTCGGCGCGCCGATCGCCGCCCCGGCGACGGCCGGTCCGCTGGGCGCCGCGAACCTCGAGCTCACCTTCCTGCAGGACCAGTCGGTGCACGACGGCCGCTTCGCGGACAACGCCTGGCTGCAGGAGATGCCCGACTTCATGACCAAGCTCACCTGGGACAACGCCGCGGTGTTCAGCCCGGCCACGGCCAGGGAACTGGGCGTGGTCCACGGCGACGTGGTCGAACTCCAGTACCGGAACCGCTCGCTGGAGGCCGCGGTGTACGTGCTGCCCGGCCAGGCGAAGCATTCGGTGGCGATCACGCTGGGCTACGGTCGCGACGACGCCGGCCGCGTCGGGAAGGGCGCCGGCTTCAACGCCTACCGGCTGCGCACCGCCGACGGCCTGCATCGCGGCGAAGGCCTGCGGGTGCGGAAGACCGGCCGCAAGTACGAGCTGGCCACCACGCAGGACCACCACGCCATCGACAAGGTCGGCGCGGCCGAGATCCAGAAGCGCGTCCCTGGCCTGGTCCGCGAGGGCACCCTCGAGCAGTACCTGCACGAGCCCGCATTCGTCGACCACCTGGGCATCCACAGCCCGCCGCTGGTCTCGCTCTGGAAGGAGTGGGAGTACACCGGCCACAAGTGGGGTCTGGCGGTCGACCTGAACACCTGCACCGGCTGCAACGCGTGCGTGCTGGGCTGCCAGGCGGAGAACAACATCCCGGTCGTGGGCAAGGACCAGGTGGCGCGCGGCCGCGAGATGTCCTGGATCCGCCTGGACCGCTACTTCCTGGGCGACGCCGACGATCCGAAGTGCGCCCAGCAGCCGGTCGCCTGCGTGCAGTGCGAGCTGGCGCCCTGCGAGCAGGTCTGCCCGGTGGCCGCCACCATGCACACGCGCGAGGGCCTCAACGCGATGGTCTACAACCGCTGCGTGGGCACTCGCTACTGCGCGAACAACTGCCCCTACAAGGTGCGGCGGTTCAACTGGTACAACAATTTCGAGGACCTGACGCAGACGCAGCGGCTGGTGCTGAACCCGGACGTGACGGTGCGCGCGCGCGGCGTCATGGAGAAGTGCACCTACTGCGTGCAGCGCATCGAGACGGCGCGCGTGGAGGCCCGCGTGGAGGGCCGCGCCATCCGCGACGGCGACATCACGCCTGCCTGCGCGCAGACGTGTCCGACCGACGCCATCGTCTTCGGCGACCTCAAAAC
>VGXH01000157.1 GCA_016873405.1 bacterium | reverse complement strand
TGTCGGGCTACGCCGAGCAGGGCGTGGTCGACCCGGGGCAACTGCGCCCGGGGCTGGCGTTCCTGCCCAAGCCCTTCCACCGCAGCGACCTGGAACGCGCGCTGCGGCTGGCGCTGGGCGCGGCGGTCGCCGAACGGTCCGAACCCGACGACCGCGGCGACTGAAGCGGGGCCGCTCACCGGGTCGCCACCGGGCGGCGCCGCGGGCAAGCGTTCAGCCGAAGATCCGCGCGTGCCGCCATCGGCCGGAAGCGAACCGGCGCCACAGGAACAGCCCCTGGAGCAGGTAGCAGACGCCCGCCCCCAGCCAGGCCGCCACGACGTCGCCCTGCCGCGCCACGACCAGGTACCAGGTCAGCGGGATGAACAGCCCCCACATGAGGACGACGGTGACGATCATCGCGTAGCGCGTGTCGCCGGCGCCCTGGAGGATGCCGCTGCTGAGCATGCGCACGCCGTCGAAGTACTGGAAGGCCGCCGCGGCCAGGACCAGCGCCGACCCCAGCGCCAGCACCTGCGGATCGTTGCTGAAGACGGCGAAGACCCGCTCGCGCAGCAGGACCATGGCCAGGGCCAGCAGCAGCGAGTAGTACGTCCCCAGCTTGTAGACCTGCCGCCCGTAGTGCGCGGCGCGGTCCGGCCGCCCGGCGCCCAGGGAGTTGCCGACCAGCACGCCGGCGGCCATGGTCAGCCCCCACAGCGGCATGAACGAGAACGACAGCAGCTGGATCGTGATCTGGCTGGCGGCCAGCTGCACCGCGCCGGCGGTGCCGACGAACACCGAGAACATCGCGAAGCCGCCCATGTCCACGAAGTTCTCGCCGGCGGCGGGACTGCCCACGCGCACCAGCCGCGTCAAGGCGCGACGATCCGGCCGGCGCGGCCGGTGGATGCGGTATCGCTCGCGCAGGCGCGGCGCCAGCGCGAAGCCGAGCAGGCCCAGGGCGTTGACCGCGGTGCCGATGCTCGTCGCGACGGCGGCGCCCTGGATCCCGAGCGGCGGCACGGCCAGCCAGGTGACGCCGCCCAGGCGGAAGCCCTCCCAGCCGAAGATGAGCCACACGTCCAGCACCACGTTCACGACGTTGCCCGCGATGCCGCACCACATCGGCACCTTGACGTCCCGGCGGCCGACGAAGAAGGCGGTCACGGCGAACGAGACCTGGGTCGCCACGGCGCTCAGGCTGCGCCAGCGGATGTAGGTGTAGGTCAGCTCCTGGACATCGGCCGGATTGCGGGTCCACGGCAGGACGAGGTAGCTGTACCAGCCGGCGACGGTCAGCAGCGCGCCGGCGGCCAGCGCGATGTACAGTCCCTGCCAGGCGTAGTGTCCGACCCGGTCGTCGTCGCCGCCGCCGTGGGCCTGCGCGACGAAGGTGCCGCTGATGCGGCTGAGATTGTTGAACAGCGAGTACCCGCACCAGGTGATCATCCCGCCCAGTCCGGCGGCCGCCAGCGAGGCCGAGTCGACGCGCCCGAGCATTGCCGTGTCCACGGTCCACATCAGGGTCTGCGAGAGCATCGTCAGGATATTCGGCAGCGCCAGGACCATGATCTCGCGCGCGTCGTGGACGCGCGCCAGCGACGCCACGGTGCGGCGCGCGACGACAGGAGGGTCCGGGTGTCCGTCCACGGGATTCGTCGGCGGGGGGGCTTGCCAACGACGCGGGCTAATCTAAGATGGGGCGCCGGCCCAGCCAAGCAGGATGCCGCGCCGCCCGCGGCGCGGCGACCGGAGACCGCCATGACAGATCCCCTTCCGCGCGCCCGCGGTCCGCTGCGGGGAACGATAGACGTGCCCGGCGACAAGTCGATCTCGCACAGGGCCGTCCTGCTGGCCCTGCTGGCGGACGGGCCGTGCCGCGCCACGGGCTGGCTGGACTGCGCCGACACGCGCAGCAGCCTGGACGCCGCGGTGGCGCTGGGGGCGACGGCGTCCCTGTCCGGCGAGACGCTGACGCTGACGCCGCCATCAGCGCCGCCGCGCCGGGACCTGCGCCTGGACTGCGGCAACAGCGGCACGACGGCCCGCCTGCTGCTGGGCCTGCTGGCCGGGTGGCTGACGCCCGGCGGCGCCGCGGTGACCCTGGACGGCGACGCGTCGCTGCGGACGCGCCCGATGGCGCGCGTGGTCGAGCCGCTGCGCCGCATGGGCGCGGACCTGGCCTGGGCCGCCGACGAAGGGCGCCTGCCGGTGATCGTGCGCGGGGCGCCGCTGCGCGGCCGCGCGCACGATCTGCAGGTGGCTTCGGCGCAGGTGAAGTCGGCGCTGCTGCTGGCGGGACTCGGCGCCGCCGGGACGACCGTCGTGCGCGGGGCCGCGGGCTCGCGCGACCACACCGAGCGGATGCTGCGCGGCCTCGACGCCGGTGAATTCGCGGCCGGCGGCTCGCCCGCCGTGTCGGGGCCCCGCCGCCTGCCGGCCTTCTCGCTGGCGGTGCCGGGCGATCCCTCCTCGGCGGCCGTCTTCCAGGCCGCCGCCGCCGTCGTGCCGGGCTCGGACGTCACCGTGCGCGGGCAGTCGCTCAATCCCACGCGCACCGGCGCCTTGGCGGTGCTGGCGCGCGCGGGGGCGCGCGTCGAGTGCGACGTCGAGTGCGACGTCGAGTGCGACGCAGGGCGCGACGCGGAGCGCGACGCGAAGCGCGGCGCGGAGCGCGGCGCCGACGCCGGCAACGCCGCGGACGGCGCCGCCGCCGAGCCCGCCGGGGCGGTCCGCGTGCGCGCCGGTTCCCTGGGCGCGTTTACGATCGGCGCCGCGGAAGTGCCCGCTCTGGTGGACGAGATCCCCGTCCTGGCGGTGGTCGCCACGCAGTGCGCCGGCCGCAGCGTGATCGGCGGCGCGGCCGAGCTGCGCGTGAAGGAATCCGACCGTCTGGCGCTGCTCGCCCGCAACCTCTCGCGGCTGGGCGCCACGGTTCAGGAGCGCCACGACGGGCTGCTCATCGACGGTCCGTGCGCGCTGCGCGGCGGCGCGCGCGGGGCGCCGCTGCTGCTGGAGACCGCGGGCGACCACCGCCTCGCGATGGCGATGGCGGTCGCCTCCTTGTGCACCGAAGGCGAAACCGCACTTGATGACAGCGCCTGCGTGGCTGTATCATTCCCGGGATTCCTCGGAGTCTGGGAGCGCCTGATCGACGCGGGCGCGGGGACCGCGGCCCTGAAGGCCGTCCGTTCGACGGTGGAAGGTTCGCCTCCGGGCGCGACCTTGTCAGGACCACCAGAGGGACGGGCGGCCTCCGGGGCCGCGGCGTTCACGGACGCGGCGCGCGGCGGCCGCCGCAAGGACAAGGCCGCAAGGACAAGGCCGCAAGGACAAGGCCGCAAGGACAAGGACGAATGGTGACCGCATGAACCCGCGCCCCGATTTCCCCGACTACCTGTCCGAAATGAAGTGGCGCGGCTTCTTCGAGCAGTGCACCGACGAAGCGGCGCTGACCGCGCTGCTGGCCGCCGGGCCGGTGACCGGCTACGCCGGCTTCGATCCCACGGCCGACAGCCTGCACATCGGGAGCCTGGTGCCCATCATGGGCCTGGTGCACCTGCAGCGGCACGGGCATCGGCCCATCGCGGTGGTGGGCGGCGGCACGGCGATGGTCGGCGATCCCAGCGGCAGGACCGAGCTGCGGCAACTGCTGACGGTCGCGGACATCGAACGCCATCTGGCCGGCATCCGCCTCCAGCTGGGCCGTTTCCTGCGCCTGGGCGCAGGTCCCGGCGACGCCCTGCTGGTCGACAACGGCGACTGGCTGCGCGACAAGACCTACATCGACTTCCTGCGCGACGTGGGGCGCCACTTCAGCGTCAACCAGATGCTGGCCCGCGACTCGGTGAAGTCCCGGATGGAGACCGGGCTGAGCTTCCTCGAGTTCAACTACATGATCCTGCAGGCCTACGACTTCCTGGTGCTCAACCGCGAGCACGGTTGCCGGCTGCAGGTCGGCGGCAGCGACCAGTGGGGGAACATCTGCTCGGGCATCGACCTCTGCCGCCGCCTCGGCCGGGCCGAGGTCTACGGCCTGACCTACCCGCTGATCATGACGGCCGCCGGCGAGAAGATGGGCAAGACCGCCGCCGGCGCGGTCTGGCTCGACGCCGCCCGCACCAGCGCCTACGAGTTCTTCCAGTACTGGGTCAACGTCGATGACCGTGACGTGGGCCGCTTCCTGCGCCTGTACACGCTGCTGCCGCCGGCCCGCATCGAGGAACTCGAAGCGCTGCGGGGGGCGGATATCCGCGGGGCCAAGCAGGAACTGGCGCTGGCGGTCACCGCGCTCGTGCATGGCGAGGCGGCGGCGCAGGCGGCCGCCGACGCGGCCCGCGCGGCCTTCGGCGGCGACGGCGACGCGGCGGCCATCCCCGCGAGCGCGCTGGCGGCCGCCGACCTGGCGGCCGACGGGCTCGCCTTGATCGAGGTGCTGGTCTCGGCCGGCCTGGTCGAGAGCAAGGGCGAGGCACGGCGGCTCGTCCGGCAGGGCGGGGTCCGCGTCAACGGTCAAGCCGTCGCGGACGAGCAGCGGCGCCTGGTCGCCGCCGACGTCCAGGACGGGCTGATCGCCCTGCAGCTCGGCAAGAAGAGGCACCACCACCTGCGCGTCGAGGGTTGAGGGCGCGGCGCCCAGGATCGCCCGTTGCGGCGAGGCCGGCCGGGAACGATCATGCCCCTGTCGTGTTGACCCCTTTCTCCCCGGACCGGCCCCGACGCCGGCCCGTTTTCGTGACCTTCGCCGAACCGGAGAGGATCCCGTGATGCACCGACCCCACCTGCCCGCGGCCGGACGGCGCGGCGCCGCGCTGACGCTGGCCGTCGTCGCCCTGACCGGACTGGTCGCCTGCGCGGCCGGACGCTCCCCGGAAGCCGCGTCGGCCGATCCGGCGGCGGCCTACACCGCCGCGCGCGAAGAAGCGGCCGGACGCCTCGAGGCGCTGCAAGCGTACGACCTGGCCGGGACGATCCGGATCGAGAACGTGCCGGTCGGCGGCGGCGAGCCGATGATCGGCGACCTTGTGTTCACGGCGGCGGCGCGCTGGCCGGACCGCCTGACGGTGTCGCAGTCGGAGAACGAGCGCATCCTCGACCTGGGCACCGGGCCGGACGCCTCCTGGTTCCACTACGCGCCCATGCGCGCGGCCTACCGCGGCGCGCCCGTGGCCCTGGTCCGCGACCTGGAAGCCGCCGTGCGCATGGAGCTGGAGGAGCGCAGCCTCTTCAACTTCTACGCCGGGCTGAGCCAGCTCCTGCTGCCGGCCGACCGCGCCCCGGTCGAGGCGCCGGTCACCGAGAAGCTCGACATCGGCGGGCGCACCATCGAATGCCGCGTCTTCAGCCTGCCGGCGCTGGCGCCGGATCCGCAGAACCCGGGCGGCACGCCGGGCGCCGGCCGCTGGTGGCTGGACCCGAAGACCGGCATCTGCGTGAAGATGACCGCCTCGAACACCATCAACGGGCGCGGCGGTCCCGTGACGCAGAACGTCACCATCACGCTGACGAAGCTGGAACTGGGCGATGGCCCCGCCGACGACCGCTTCACCTGGACGGCG
>VGXH01000156.1 GCA_016873405.1 bacterium | reverse complement strand
GAACTAGCAGCATTGAAGCGCAAGCCTTGAGGCGTGCGCTGGAGTGGAACGATCCACAAGCCACTACTGTTCGTGCCGAGAGCTCCGTCTCCGTCAGTTCCGTACGCATAGAATGTTCCCGTTGAGTCACGTAGGACGCAACACTCGCTCCAGGGAGTGTAGGCGGTTGTGGCGGGAGGATCTGACGCTGAGTTAAAGGGTGGGGTGGGGTAAGGGACAATATGTGCACGAGGATTCTGAATGTAGTCGGCGCGTAGGTTTGAGGGAGAGGTAGTGGCAGCCAAGTCAGTTGCTTGCACGACGGCCGGACCATTGGCGGGTGGCGTGGCTTCGACTAGAAACATACCATCGCCGCGACCAATCAAGTAGTACTCATCGTCGTAGGGCTGCGCCCCACCGGAGGGGTTTGGATCGATGAACCCGAAGACACCAGATACGCGAGGGCGATAGAAGTACTTGAGTGGGCCGGAGGGCTGAACTTGAGGCAAGTGCAACTGAGGCACACCCCTCAGAGGCTTGAATGCAGGACGACCGGTAGGGGCGGCACCGGGTATGGAGAAACCGTTGGCGCCATCTGGCACGGTCACCTGGGCCACAGAGGTCTGGGCACACATCACCCAACAGAGTACGCAGAGGAGCGGCTGCAGCAACCCCCGCAGGGCGTTCAGGACAAGCGTCCAGGAAGGGAGAGAACTGACGGAGCAGCGAGTGGCTTGCATGCCAGATAATACGATGCCATGGCTGCTTCCCATGCGTCAAGGGGGGCACGCTACGCTAAAGGTAGCGGAATGTGTCAACGAGAATGAGACACCTTGGAAGAGAGATTAGTGAGCAGGCGCTGTGAGCGGCTGCTGGTTGTCGGATGGGTTGGAGGTACGTACGGCGGGCTCGGCGGTTGGGCCGGTGGTTTGAGGTTCGGCGCCGGGGAGATGGCCATTCCGGCAAGATTTCCCGAGAGGCGGTTCGCCAGGATGCCCCAGGATCGACGATCTCGGATCGGGATGGCCTGGGAGACCTTGCTCGGCGAGTTCGATCGGGCGCGGCGGGTTGATCCAGGCAACGGCGGGTGGCCGCGAGGCGCGCGGCGGCTTGCGGACGAAGCGTTCGGGGTGCGCGGCGTAGGCGCGAGCGAGGGCCTCGTCGCGCACGGCGATCACCTCGTCGACGCGGCCGAAGTGGACGTTCGCGGGCATGAGCAAGCCGATGCCCGAGTGGTAGTGCTGGTTGTTGTACCAGTCGAACAACGGTCCGCAGTAGGCCCGCGCATGCTCGAGCGAGCCGAAGCGGTCGGGGAAGTCCGGCCGGTACTTGCAGGTCTTGAAGTGGGCCTCGGAGTACGGGTTGTCGTCGGAAACGTGCGGGCGGCTGTGGCTCTGGATGATGCCGAGATCGGCGAAGAGCAGAGCGACGGCCTGCGAGGTCATCGAGGTGCCGCGGTCGGCATGGACGACGACCTGGCCCGGCTGGATGCCCTGGCGTTCGTATGCGTCGCTGATCAACCGCTTGGCCAGGTCCGCGGCTTCGCGGGTTGCAACCATCCAGCCGGCCACGTAGCGGCTGAAGATGTCGAGCAGCACGTAGAGGCTAGGCCGCCGCCTCACCGTTCAGGAACTGCGAAAGTCCCACGTACTCGGCTTCGACGATGGCGCGCTGCACGCGCTCCCACTGGCCGTGCGACGGGCACTGCTTCAGGTAGTCGCGCCACGCGGCGATCGCCGCCTCGAGCTTGTCCTGGGCGGCCAGCACGTCGCCGATCATCGCCCGCGCCGTGGCGAGCTCGCCGAGCCCCGCATCGGCCTGCGTCGCGACGAACTGCTGCAGCGCGCGCAGCGCGTCGTCGCCGCGGCCGAGGTTCTGGTGACACTGCGCCTCCAGGAACAGCGCCACCTTGGCCTGCGGGTGCAGCGGGTGCTTCTGCTGCAGTTCGCGCAGCGCCGACACGGCGCGTTCGAGGTCGGCGGCGGCGGGCTGCGGCACGCCGTAGGACAGGGCGATCTCGTAGGCGGCATCGCCGCTCTCGGGCGCCTCGGGGCGCAGCGCGCGCAGGTCGCGCAGCACGGCGCGGGCGCCGGCGCGGTCGTTGGCCTGCAGCCGGGCGCGGCCGAGCACCAGCATCGCGCGCAGCCGGCCCTGGTCGGGTTCCATCTCCTCGATCAGCGGCTGCAGGCGCTCGATCGCCGGCGCGTGTTTGCCGGTGGCGAGGTAGCTCTCGGCCAGCTTCAGCCGCACCGCGCGGCTCCTGGCCGGCAAGAGGCCGAGGTCGAGCGCCAGTTCGAAGAACGTCGCGGCGCGGGCGTGGTCGGCCGGGTCCTTGCCGAGCGCCAGTTCGGCGAGCCCGAGGTAGGTGCCCGCCAGTTCCTCCTTGCGGTCGAGACCGATCAGGGAGGCGATGCGGTCGCGGTAGATCTCCGCGGCCTGCCGGTGCCTGCCCTGGCGTTCGTAGGCCCGGGCCTGCTCGAACGCGCCCGCCGCCAGCAGCGGCGACGTGGTCTCCTGCTGCAGCTGCGTGAACGAAGCCACGGCGCCCTCGGCGTCGCCGGCGAGCAGCCGCGCCTTGCCCAGCAGGTAGAGCACGCGGTCGCGCTCGGCCGGGGCGGCCTGCGGCAGCACCGCCTGCAGCGCCGCGGCCGCTTCTTTGTACTGGCGCTGGATCAGCAGGTCTTCGCCCTGGCGCAGGTCGGCCAGCCAGATGGCTGCGGCGGAGAGCAGGAGCAGGCAGACGGCGGCGGCCTTGCGGCTGCAAGCGAGGAGGGTCATGCGGGTGGACTCGGCAGAGGGTGTGGCGAAGCGGCGTGACGACGCAGCGCGGCGGGCGCGGTTCCGGGGCCGGTTCGCCGGTGCGGGTCGCGGTGCCGGCGGACGCGGGTTCGGGGACTATAGAAGGGCGGCGTGGGCGGGTTATGCGTAAGCGCCGCGTAAACCGCGGTGCGGAGCCGCGGGCGGGTGCGACGGCGGGCAGCCAGGGGAACGGGCCGAACACGCACCGGGGCGGTCGGCGTGGTTCAGCCCGCAGCCGATGGGCGGGATCGACTTCGTCGCGGCCCGGTTCTACTGGCCCGTGTGCCCAGGTGCTCCTGCGCAGCGACGGCGAAGTACGTCGAAGCGGAGGTGTCGGTCCGTGTCCGTTCGCAAGGTTCGCGCTGGCCCGCAGCGGCAGAAGAAGAAGGAAACGGCCAGGCGGGCGTAACCGCGGCGTGTTGCGGGACACAGAGCGGTCGTGGCGACGAGTGCTGCGATCGGGCTGGTGCGGCGGCGACGCACGCCGGAGTCGTCGGTGCTGTTCGCGGCCGTGGGACTGTCGGCCGAGGTGCAGGGGTCGCCAGCCGACCGCCTGCTGACGCCTGCACTGGCCCGATGGTTTCGCACTGGTCGAATGGCGACGCTCGCCCTTAGAGTTGGGCCGCCCCTTCCGGAGATCCTGTTCATGTCGATCGTCGTGCTGCAGCGACTGGCGCAGTCATTCCTCGGCCTGCTCGGCGCAATGGCCATGCCGGCTGCGATCCCCCAAGGGCCGGCGCCCGTGGCCGACACGATCTACGCCGGCGGCCCGATCGTGACGATGAACGACGCCGCGCCGCGGGCCGAGGCGATCGCCGTCAAGGACGGGCGCATCGTCGCGGTCGGCACCCGCGACGAGGTGGCGAAGTTCCAGGCCTCCGCCACCAAGGTCGTCGACCTGGGGGGCAAGGCGCTGCTGCCCGGCTTCATCGACGGCCATGGCCATGTATTCACCACCGGCGTGCAGGCCGTCTCGGCGAACCTGCTGCCGGCCCCGGACGGCGAAGGCAATTCGATCGCCAAGATCCAGGAACTGCTGCGCGCCTACGCGGCTACGCCGACGGCCAAGAAGTTCGGGATGATCCTCGGCTTCGGCTACGACGACGCCCAACTCGCCGAACGCCGGCATCCGACGCGCGACGAACTCGACGCCGTGTCGACCGACATCCCGATCCTGATCATCCACCAGTCGGGCCACCTGGGCGTGATGAACGGCAAGGCCCTCGAACTCGCCAGCATCACCGCGACGACCGCCGATCCACAAGGAGGCATCATCCGCCGCGCCGCGGACGGCAAGACGCCGGACGGCGTGCTCGAGGAGACCGCCTTCATGCTCGGCGCGATGAAGATCTTCCCGCGCCTGACTGCCGAGCAGTTCGCCCAGCTGGCGGTGATGGGGCAGGAGATGTACGTGCGCCACGGCTTCACGACGGCCCAGGAAGGCCGGGCCAGCGGGCCGGCCCACGGCAGCTTCGTCATGCTCGCGGAAGCGGGGCTGATGAAGCTGGACGTCGTCGCCTATCTGGACATGGTGTTCACCGACGAACCGCCGGAACTGCAGACGCCTTGGCACTCGCGGACCTACCACAACCGCTACCGGGTCGGGGGCGTGAAGCTGAATCTCGACGGCTCGATCCAGGGCAAGACGGGCTACCTGACGCAGCCGTACCACGTGCCGCCGCCCGGTGCCGCGACGAACTACCGCGGCTACGAGACCTTGCCAGACAAGGTGATCGCCGCGAAGGTCGACAAGGCGTTCGCCAATGGCTGGCAGGTCCTCGCGCATTGCAACGGCGACGCCGCGATCGACCAGTTCGTATCGGCGGTCCGCGATGCGGTGGCCAGGCACGGCCCGGCCGATCGGCGTGCGGTTGCGGTCCATGCACAGGCCGCTCGCCAAGACCAGCTGGACACGATGCGCACACTGGGCATCATGCCGTCGTTCTTCGGCATGCATTGCTTCTACTGGGGGGATTGGCACCGCGACGAGACGCTCGGACCGGCGCGTGCCGAACGCATCTCGCCGGCCAACTCGGCGCTGCGCCGCGGGATCGTGTTCACCCAGCACCACGATTCGCCGGTGGCGCAGCCGAGTGCGATCCGCGTGCTGGCGTCGATCGTCACGCGCCGCACGCGCAGTGGCGACATCCTCGGGGCCGACGAGCGCATCGACGTCGCCTCGGCCCTCAAGAGCCTGACGATCTGGGGGGCCTACCAGCACTTCGAGGAGCACCAGAAGGGTTCGCTGGAAATCGGCAAGGTCGCCGACTTCGTCGTGCTGTCGGCGGATCCGTTCGCCGTCGACATCGAGAAGCTGAGCGAGCTGACCGTGGTCGAGACGATCAAGAACGGCGCCAGCATCTACAAGGCCGATGGCAAGGCCAAGGTCGGTGCCGCTCCCGAGTTGCCGAAGCTGCCGGCCGGGTTGTGGGAGAAGGTCGATCGCAAGCCGCCGGCGCGGCACCTGCTGGCGTTCACCAAGGTGCCCGGCTACGCGCCGCATCCGTGTGGCTGCGCAGGTTGCACATTGACCCACATCGCGACGCTGGGAACCCGCCAGGTGGCGACGGACGCGCAGTAGGTCGCCGTCGACTGCGGCGTCGGTACAACCGGGTGTGTTCGCCCGGCGCATCGCCGGCGTTCATGGCCAGCGGATCGGAGTTCCCGCCGGCGAGCGAGTCGAGGCGCCCGGCGCTGCGTCACCGCGCCGGCTGCACCAGCACCCCGACATCGGCGGCGATGCCCCCTGCGAGCCGGGCCTC
>VGXH01000155.1 GCA_016873405.1 bacterium | reverse complement strand
GAGACTAACAACGAGAACATGGGTCTCCTCGCAGGTCCCGGGTGGGCGATGGGCCGACGCTTCCGGGGCAGCCGGACCGCGCGACCCTGAGATTATATCAAATCAACACAGTTGTTGTCAAACGCCAAGCGCGTGAACGCCGCGCGCGAAGCCGGGCTCCGAGCCGCCCCGACCGGTTCAATCGGCCAGCAGTTCGCGCGGCAGCGCCGCGTAGAAGGCGCAGGCGGTCACGACGTCCGCGATCGGCACGTGCTCGTTGGCCGTATGGGCCACTTCCTCGCGGCCGGGGCCGAAGCCCAGGCACGAAACCCCGTGCAGGCCCATGATCGCCACGCCGTTGGTGCTGAAGTTCCAGCGCGAGACCACGGCCGGCCGCCCGGCCGTGGCGGCGAACGCGCGCTGCGCCGCCCGCAGGGCCGGGTGCGATTCGTCCAGGACCCAGGTCGGGTAGTACTTGTCCATCGGATACTCGAGTCCCGTCCAGGCCTTCTCGCGATAGGTGAGGGTGAACACCTCGGCCTCGACGCCGGCCGCGCGCAGGGCGTCCTCGACCTCGCCCAGGGCCGACTCGCGCGTCTCGCCCACGGTCAGGCGCCGGTCGATGTGGAACTCGGCCTCGGCCGGCACGGCGCACAGGCTGGGCGTCGTGCAGCCGATCCAGCTGATCGTGCAGGTGCCCTTGCCCAGGAACGGGTCGTCCTTGAGCCGTTCGTTCAGCTTCTCGATGGCGGTGATGGCAGGAGCGATCTTGTAGATCGCGTTGTCGCCCAGGTGCGGCATGCTGCCGTGGCAGCTGCGCCCCTTGACCCGCACGCGGATCTCCATGCGTCCGCGCTGCCCGCGGTTGATGCGCAGGTTGGTCGGTTCGGTCGAGACCACCAGTTCGGGCCGCAGGCGCCTCTCGTTCAGGATGTAGTGCCAGCAGAGGCCGTCGCAGTCCTCTTCCATCACCGTGCCGGTCATCCAGACCTGGCAGCCCTCGAGCAGGCCCAGCTCCTTCATGATCTTCCCGGCGTAGACCATGCCGGCCATGCCGGCCTTCTGGTCGACGGCGCCGCGGCCGTAGACCTTGCCGTCCTCGACCTTGCCGGTGAACGGGTCGCAGTCCCACTGCGCGGGGTCGCCGACGTCGACGGTGTCCAGGTGCGCGTCGAAGGCGAACACGCGCGGGCCGCTGCCGACCCGGCCCAGCACGTTGCCGAGGGGATCGATCTGCACCTCGTCGAAGCCGACGGCTTCCATCTCGCGCGCCACGCGCCTGACGCAGGCCTCTTCCCGGCCCGACAGCCCGCGCGCGGCGACGATGTCGCGCAGGAAGGCGATCATCGGGGCCTCGAGTTCGCGCGCGCGCGCGGCGATGCGCGCGCCCGTTGATTCGCGTCCGTTGTTCACAAGCACCCTCGACTCAGGATTGCCAGCCCATGGCCCGCCAGAGCCGGGCCGCTGTCTCTTGCAGGCGCTGCGCTTCGACCGGAGGCTTCATGCCCGTCGCGTACGCAAGCGCGCCGCCCACGTAGACGGCGTCGATGTCCCAGGGATGGAAGTCGAACAGCAGGTGGCTCAGCCAGGAATCGGTCGTCAGCGGCGTCTTCTGGAAGTTGTTCAGGATGATGAAGTCGGCCGGCGCGCCCGGTTCGAGGCTGCCGAACGGCTCGTCGAAGGTCTCGCGCGCCAGGCGGTAGTTACCCAGCCACAGACGCGCCGCGCCGGCGTGGCCCAGGGGGCCCCGACCGCCCTCGTTGCCGCGGAAGAACGTCGTGCGCAGCTCGCCCCACATGTTGTCGTCGAGCCCGTCGGTGCCGACCGCGCTGCGCGCGGGAAAACGGTCCACCGGCGCCCGGCCGACGCCGTTGTTCATGTTCGAGCGGCCGCAGTGGACCAGCCAGACGCCCGCGTCCTCGAGCGTCTGCATGTCCAGCGGCGACAGGTCGACGCCGTGCGCGAAGACGCTGCCCGGCCGCACCAGCCCGTTGTCGACCAGGCGCTGCAGGGGGTCGCGCCAGCCGCGGTCGCGGCTGACCTCGCGGTCGGTCGTGCCCTCGGCCAGATGGATGTGCAGGCCGGCGCCCTGCCGGCTGCAGATGCCCTCCAGCAGTTGCAGCGTGCGATCCTCGAGCGTGAACGAAGCGTGGGCGCCGACCAGCCCGCGGAACCGCGGCACGTCGCCGGTCGGCCGGTCGCGCAGCTTCTGCAGGTAGCGCTCGTTCTCCTCGAGCGTGATGTCGCGCTGGCCCTTGCCGCCGCGGTCGGTGACCTCGTAGCAGAGGCAGCCGCGCAGGCCGACCTCGGCCAGGCCCTGTTCGATGCGATCGAGCGAGCCGCCGACGCTCGCCAGACTGGCGTGGTGGTCGAAGACCAGCGTCGTGCCGCAGCGCACCGCGCCCCAGGCGCCGGCCACCGCGCTCAGGTAGATCGCCTCCGCGTCGAGGGCGCGGTCCAGCGGCCACCAGATCTCGGTCAGGATGTCGGTGAAGGTCGTCAACGGCGTCCGCGGCGCGGGCATTCCCGCCGCCAGCGAGGCGTAGAGGTGGGCGTGGGCGTTCACGTTGCCGGGCATCACGGTGCGGCCCTGCAGATCGACCACCTCGTCGCCGGGCGCCGGTTGCAGGTGCGGGCCCCGGCCCGCCACACGCTCGCCTTCGAAGCGAAGGTCCGTGCGCTCGACGAGCGGCCGCGGCGCGCCGGCCAGGTCGGCCGGGTAGTAGTCCAGTACGGTTCCGTTCTTGAGCAGCAGACCGCCCACGTCAACCCCTCCTGGCCCGGACACGGTCGCGCGGCGACTCCGCGCGTGAACGCATGGGCAATGATAGGGCGGGCAGGCGGAAAAACCAACGCCCGGCTGCGCCCGCCGGCGGAAGCGGGAGGGACCGCGCCGGCGGTCCCTCCACGGTCGCGTTCCGGGCGCCGGCTGCCGGCCCGGTCTAGTCCGGTTTCAGTTCCTCGGCCGTCTTGAAGATGCTGCGCACCGCGTACTCGGTCGCCACCCAGACCGCCGGGTCGCCCCGCACGCGCAGCCAGGTGCCGCCGGGCTTGTCGCCCCCGGCCGGCCGGTCGGCGCCGAACTCGAGCACCACCTCGCGGCCGTCGGCCATCAGCAGGGTCGCTTCGCGCGTCGGGGCGTCCAGCCCGTAGGCGGACGCGGGCGCGGCCGGGTCGTCCAGATCCGACGCGCGCAAACCCACCAGGCTGCCCAGGACGGCGTCGGCTTTCGACTTGGCCGGCGCCGGCCCGCGCGTGCCCGGGGCCGCCTGCCACTCCCAGGTCTGGCGGACGGCCGCCGCCGCCGCCGAATCGGGGCCGGCGGCCGGCGAGAACACCTTGCGGTACTCGCGGGCACCGGCCGCGTCGCGCAGGCGGAACGCGTCGACGGCGACCCGGTCCTCCTTCACCGCCTGCAAATCCAGGAAGTGCCGGGCCGCTGGAACCGCCGGTTCACCGTAGATGCCCAGCTGGGCCAGGACACCGGCGCTCGTCAGGTACGCCTCGTCGCTGCCGGGCCTGCGGACGAAGCTTCCGGCCCCGCCCGAGGGACGCCCGCCCACGTCCAGCCCGAACAGCGGCTGCCCGTCCCGCCCGAAGGCGCGGATCGTCACCGCGGCCGCGTCGTCCAGGCCGTAGTCGGCGAGCACGTCGCGGCTGCCGGAACGGTACTCCCCGGACAGGTCGCTCAGCGTCGACAGCAGCGCATCGATCCGCTCACGGCTGGCGCGCGCTCCCCAGGCCGTCTCGACCCGCCAGCCGTCGGGACCGGCGGCGAGCACGACCGCGCGCGCCTGCTGTCCCCGGCCCAGTTCCAGGCGGCCGACCGCGTCCGCCGTGTAGGCCCCTGCGATCAGGACCGACGACGCCGCGCGCGACGTGGCGCGCCGGTGCCCCAGTTTCTGGCCGACGCTGATGCCGACCAGGACGACCACGGCCGCCGCCAGGATCGCCAGGTTGCGCCTCGTGATCATGGGTCAACCTCCCGTGCGCGCGTCGGCCGCGGGCCGGCGCAGGCTCTCGCGGTAGCGCGCCGCTTCCTTGCGGCGCAGCCCCGCGCGGAAGATCCCGTAGGCCGCGATCCCGGCCGGCACCAACAGCACCGTGAACAGCCGCCAGAACAGCTTGGCCTGCGCATCGACCGGCTTGATGACGCGGTTGGTCAGCGACTTGGCGCGGATGCTCAGCAGCGCCTGCGAACCGGCCAGGTAGTCGACGCCGTTCATCAGCAAGAGGCCGTTCTGCATGGCGCCGACGACCGTGTCGTCGAACATCTTCGCGCAGCCGACCAGCAGCAGACGGCCGGGGCGCGGGGTCAGCGGCGCCGGCGGGGCGCTCTCGCCGTCCGGGCCCGCCGGCACGGGCCGGCCGGCCCAGGTGTCGGGGAACGAGCCCTCGACCAGCACCGCCAGCGGCTGGGGGCCGGCCATCGTGCGGCCGGACGGGCTGATCATGTCACCGGTCACCGGGCCCTCGCTCCAGGGCAGCCGCCAGCAGTCGGCGCTGCTGCTCATGAGCGTCGTGCATTCCAGGCCGGCTGCAGCCGCCTTCGCGGCGTCCACGTCCACGGGCGTGCCCCAGAGGTAGAACAGCGCCGCGATGCGGTTGACCACCGGCGAGGCCGCGTTCATCTGCGATTCGGTCACGCGGATCTGGATCGGAGCCCGCACGGGCTCGCGCGTCTGGACCCGCAGGCCGCCGAGGTTCACCTCGCGCGGCAGCTCGATGACCTCCATCGCGGTGTCCATGAAATGGTCCTCGCTGACGGTCAGGCCGAAGCCGGCGAGCATCGGTTCCAGCCCCGTGGCGATGTCCTGGCCGTGGACCGACCAGCCGCCGCCGGGCGCGGGGGAGTAGCCGTACTCGTGCGACTGCACCGCCAGCACCACGGGGATGCCCGCGGTCAGCGCCCGGTTGACCTCCCAGGCCTGGCGCTCCTGCAGCGGGGCCGCGGCCATGACGACCAGCAGATCGGCGTCGGCGGGCACCGGCGAGGCGGCCGTCAGCTCGACGGGCACCACTTCGTAGCGTTCCTGCTGCAGCACCTCGCGCAGGCGCGAGTACTGCTCCTGCGGCGGCGGCGGCTGCATGCCCTGCTGCAGGTACATCATCGCCAGTTGCCGGTCGATCTCCTTCTTCGGCCCGAACACCGCGACCCGCGGCGCCTTCTCGCGCGTCAGTCGGTAGACCGGGCCGATGATATCCTGCTCGAGCGAGGCCAGGCTCTGCGGCAGCACCTGCGGCAGGACCTCCTCCGGCTTGTCCTTGTAGGCGATGGTCATCGCGCTCCAGATCAGCTTGATGCCCATCTCGTCCTTTTCGATGGACTGCACCTGGAACGGTCGGATGCCCTTGGCGCCCAAGGCCTTCTGCAACTCCTCGTCGTCCTGCGGGTTGTGGACCGAGAACTCGAGCCTGCCGTTGGCGACCTGCTCGAAGTTGCGCAGGCGCTCGGTCAGGTCGCGCTCGAGGGTGCGCAGCTGCGTGGGCATCTTGTCCGCGGGCGTGATGTAGAGCTTCACCTGCACCGGGACCTTCAAGCCCTTCAGCACCTCGGCGGCCGCCGGCGACATCGTGGGG
>VGXH01000154.1 GCA_016873405.1 bacterium | reverse complement strand
GGGGGTCGTGGTCACCTACTCCGTGGTCACGCTCGGCGACGTGGCGGGCACGGTGACCATCGCCAGCGATGACCCCGACGAACCGGTCATCGAGGTTGCGCTGTCGGGCACGGGCGTCAAGCCGCCGGTGATCACGGTGACGCCGGACTCGCTGACGGCCGAACTCTATCCGGGCGGAGTGGTCGCGCAGACTTTGACCATCGGCAACGTGGGGCACAGCGACCTGTTCTGGTCGGCGACCATGGTCGCGGGCGGTTCGCGGCAGCTGTACCGGCTGCCGCCGTTGTCGGGGTCGCCGGCGCGCTCTCCCGAGGCGGGAGCACCGACGCTCGTGCCGTCCGCCGAACGCAAGCTGACGGAACTGACCGCCGAACTGAGCGACCTGACTGGCGTGCGGATCGTGTGGGACCGGGCGCACGGCCAACTGCCGCCCGAGAGCTACTACAGTTGGATCGTCGCCGAGCTGGAGGCGCGTGGAGCGGTAGTGGCCGTGAACCTGGAGCCGTTCACGTCGACATCGCTGGCGTCCGCCGACATCGTCTGGACGCTAGACGCCTGGTACGCCTTCACGCCGGCGGAGCTGTCGGCGCTGACCGCCTGGCTGCACGGCGGCGGCGGGCTGCTGCTGGAAGGGGACGAGACGCCCACGTCGTTCAACGCCTTGCTGGCGGCCGCCGGCGCCGGGATCACCTACGGAGGCTCCGTCTCGTCCGAGATCACGACGGCGATCCATCCGCACGTGACGACGGTCGGCATCGACGAGCTGCTCCTGGCCAGTCCCCTGTCGGGCCTGAGCGCGGTCGTGGCGCCGGCCGGGTTGCTGGCGCAGGACATGTACGGCAGGTCGGCGCTGGCCTGGAGCGAAGTGGCGGGCGGGCGCGTCGTGGCGCTCTGCGACGAGCTGTTCGAGGACTACGCGATCACCTACGCGGACAACCGGCTGTTCGGTCACCAGGTGATCGATTGGCTCGCGGGAACCGGTTGGCTGCAACTGAAGCCCGCCGAGGGCGTGGTGGCGGCGGGCGCCTCGCAAGACGTGACCGTGACGTTCGACGCGTCCAACCGGTGCGGCGGCGCGCTCGCGGCCGGCATCGCGGTGGCCAGCAACGATCCGTTGACGCCGACAGTGACGGTGCCGGCCGCGCTGGACGTGCTCGGGGAGTCGGACATCACCGTCTCGCCGACGAGCCTCGCCTTCGGGGCGCGCTTCCTGGGCGCGGTGGTGACCGACACGCTGACCGTCGCCAACGACGGCTGCGAGCTGCTGACGATCGACGGCGTGACGTCCGACCACGCCGAGTTTTCCGTGGCGCCAGCGGGGCCGTTCACGCTGGCGCCCGCCGCGCGCCAGCGGATCGTGGTGACCTACGCGCCGGCCACGGTCGGCGCCGTGTCCGGCACGCTGACCGTCGCCAGCGATGATCCCGACGAACCGGTCATCGCGGTCGTGCTGACGGGCACGGGCGTCAAGCCGCCGGTGATCACGGTGACGCCCGACACGTTGGCGGTGGCGCTGGCCCCCGGCGGCGCGACGACGCGGACGTTGACCATCGGCAACACGGGATACAGCGACCTCGTCTGGTCGGCGGCCGTGGTCGCGAGCGGCGCGCGGAAACCGTACCGGTTGCCGCCGCCGCCGGCGTCACCGGCGCGCGTGCCCGAGGCAGGGTCGCCGGTGTCGACGCTGCCCGCGGAACGGACGCTGAAGGAGCTGGCCGTCGACCTGCGGGACCTGACGGGAGTGCGGATTCTCTGGGACCAGGCGCACGGCCAGGTGGAGCCTTGGGGCTATTACAGCACGCTGGTCGCCGATCTGCAGGCGCGCGGGGCGGAAGTGTTCGTGAACCTGGCGCCGTTCACGCCGGAGTCGCTGGCAGCGGTCGACATCGTCTGGACGCTCGAGATGTACAACCCCGTCGCGCCGCCGGAGGTCTCGGCGCTGGCGGCGTGGCTGCTCGGCGGCGGCGGCCTGCTGCTGGAGGGTGACCAATCCAACACCTCGTTCAACAGCCTGCTGGCGGCGGCGGGCGCCGGGATCACCTACGGCGGCGACGCCGCGTCCGGGACGACGACGGCGATCCACACGCACGAGACGACGGTCGGCATCGACGAGCTGCTCCTGGGCGGCCCCATGACGGGCCTGAGCGCGGTCGTGGCGCCGGCCGGGCTGCTCGCGCAGGACGCGTACGGCCAGCCGGCGCTGGCCTGGAGCCAGGTGCTCGGCGGGCGCGTCGTGGCGCTCTGCGACGAGCTGTTCGAAGACTACGTGATCAGCTACCTGGACAATCGGCTGTTCGGCAACCAGGTGTTCGATTGGCTGGCCGGGCCGAACTGGCTGCAGCTGGACCCGGCGGCCGGCGTGGTGGCGGCCGGCGCCACCCAGGATGTGCTCGCGACGTTCGACGCGGCCGACCTGTGCGGCGGCGCGCTCGCGGCCGGCCTTGCAGTGGCCAGCAACGATCCGTTGAGGCCCGTCGTGACGGTGCCGGCCGCGCTGGACGTGCTCGGTGAGTCGGACATCGCGGTCTCGCCGACGAGCCTCGCCTTCGGGGCGCACTTCCTGGGCGCGGTGGTGACCGACACGCTGACCGTCGCCAACGACGGCTGCGAGCTGCTGACGATCGCCGGCGTGAAGTCCGATCACGCCGAGTTCTCGGCCCTGCCGGCCGGGCCGTTCACGTTGGCGCCCGATGCGAGCCTCGTGGTCGTGGTGACCTACGCGCCGGTCACGGGCGGCGCCGTGTCCGGCACGCTGGCCGTCGCCAGCGATGATCCCGACGAACCGTTCATCGCGATCGCGCTGACGGGCACGGGTGTCAAGCCGCCGGTGATCACGGTCGCGCCCGACACGCTGGCGGTGGCGCTGGCCCCCGGCGGCGCGACGACGCGGACGCTGACCATCGGCAACACGGGGCACAGCGACCTGATCTGGACCGTTGCCGCCGTCGATACCAGCGAGTGGCGGGTGGTCGACCAGAGCCCGGTCTTCCGGGGCGCGGCGACGGACCCGACCCACGGCAAACACCTGCCTGGATCGGCCGCCGACGCGATCACGGATGGACTCCGCGAGACGTACCAGGCGACCGGACCGAAGGCATCGTCGGCGCCCCGAGCGCCGACCTCGCAGTCCCGGGCCGACCTTGCCGAGATCCTGGCCAATCTCGACGCCGGGTTCGGCGCCGTGACCGGCCTGATCCCCAGCCGCTTCGACTTCACCGATGGCGTGACGGGGACGTCGATCAGCGACGGCGGCAACGACATGTACGACGGCGGCAACGTCCTCTCGACGAATCTCGGCGGATCCATCCCCTATCGGGACGGCCTGATCACCAACAGCGCGGTGTTCGGCGCCGGCGGACGCTACTTCACGCGCAAGTACCCCGGCCTGTTCGCGCTGGTGGCCGACGTCGAGGGCATCGCCCGCTTCGAGATCAACGGCAATCTCGGCGCGGATGGCTATGGTTCGGCCGACGGCGCGGTGCTGGAGACCACCGTCGGCGGTCGGCGGTATCTCGGATTCGTCAAGCGCGTCTTCGGCGCCGGCAACCCATCGGTCAACCACCTGGTGATCGTGGCGGCGGACGCCGCCGCCGCCCACGCGTTCGCCACGAACACCAACGACGATTGGCACCAGGTGACCGGCCTGGGCGGACAGCCCCAGATCTATTACCTGCTGTACGCCGCGGCCAACGGCGGCTACATCAACAACCCGACGACCCTGCTCATCATGGAGGCGTTCCTCACGGGGATCGGCCTGGAGCCCGATTGGCTGCGTTTCGAGCCGCAGTCCGGGACGACCGCCGCCGGCGCGACCCAGGAGTTGACGGTGACGTTCGATGCGGCGGCATTCTGCGGCGGGGAGGCTGCGGCCGCGATCATCGTGTCCAGCAACGACCCGCTGCGGCCGCAGACCGGCGTGCTGGCGATGCTGGACGTGCTCGGCGAGGCGGACATCGCGGTCTCGCCGACGAGCCTCGACTTCGGGGCACGGTTCATCGGCGCGACGAGGACCGACACGCTGCTCGTGGCCAATCTCGGCTGCGAACAGCTGACGGTCAGCGGTGTGACGTCCGACCAGGTCGCGTTCTCGGCGACGCCGGCCGGGCCGTTCACGCTGGCGCCCGATTCGACGCGGACCGTGCTCGTGACCTTCGCGCCGACGACCGCCGGCGTTGTGACCGCGCAGCTGACCTTCGCGGGCGACGACCCCGACGAGCCGACCGTCGTGGTCGCTCTGGCGGGCACGGGTCTGGAGCCGCCGGTGATCACGGTGGCGCCCGACACGCTGGCGGTGGCGCTGGCTCCGGGCGAAACGGCCACGCGGACCCTGGCCATCGGCAACGCGGGAGCGAGCGAGCTGTGGTGGTCGGCCGTCGCGGTCGCCGACCATCCGCGAAAGCTCTTCCGGCTGCCGCCGCTCGCGCCGTCGCCTTCGCCATCGCCGGAAGCCGGCGCGTCCGCGGCGCCGCCGCCGGGCGTGCACGCGTCGACGGAGCTGACGGCGGAGCTGCGCGACCTGACCGGCGTGCAGATCCTCTGGGACCGGGCACACGGCCAGCTGCCGCCGCGGAACCACCACGGCGCGATGCTGGCCGAACTGGCGGCCCGCGGCGCCGAAGTGAACGAAAGCCACGCGCCGCTGACGGTGGATCTGCTGGGGAGCTGCGACATCCTCTGGCTCTTCGAGACGACCTTGCCGTTCACGACGGAGGAGCGGTCGGCCGTGGCGACCTGGCTGCACGACGGCGGCAGCCTGCTGCTGGAGGGCGACGGATCGCCGTCGCCGTTCAACGCGCTGCTGGCGGCGGCGGGCGCCGGGATCGTCTACGGCAACGGCGCCCAGGCGGGAATCACGACGATCTATCCGCACGCGACCACGGTCGGCGTGGACAGCCTGTATCTGAGCGGGCCGTGGAGCGGGTTGAGCGCGGTCTTGGCGCCGGCCGGAATCCTGGCGCGGTCGAGCGACGGCCAGGCGGCGATGGCCTGGAGCGAGGTGGGGGCCGGACGCATCGTGGCGTTCTGCGACGAGGTGCTCGTCGACTATGCGATCACCGTCGCGGACAACCGGCTGTTCGGCAATCAGGTCATCGATTGGCTGGCCACGCCGGGCTGGCTGCGGCTGGAGCCGACGATGGGCGTCGTCGCGGCCGGAGCGAGCCAGGACGTCACGGTGACCTTCAACGCGGCCTCCCGCTGCGGCGACTTCGCGGCGCGGATCACGGTGACCAGCAACGATCCGGTGAATCCCACGTTGGCGGTGGCCGCGCGGATGGACGTGGCCGGCGCACCGGACATCGATGTGGCGCCGACGAGGCTCGCCTTCGGCAGCCATTACACGGGCACCGCGACGACGGCCGCGCTGGTGGTCGCCAACGACGGCTGCGCGCCGTTGACGGTCAGCGGCGTAACGTCCGATCAGGCCGCGTTCACGGTCGTGCCCGCCGGACCGTTCACGGTGCCACGGGATTCGACGCGCAGCGTGGCGGTGACGTTTGCGCCGGCGACCGCCGGTGGGATCAGCGGCCAGCTGACCATCGCCAGTGACGATCCCGACGAGCCGGCGGGG
>VGXH01000153.1 GCA_016873405.1 bacterium | reverse complement strand
TGCGTGTAGCCGCGTTCGTAGACGGGCATCGCTCAGGCCTCCACCATGCGATAGAACTCCTCGGCCAGCGTCACCGGCCGCCGGCGCAGGCGGCGCAGCGCGTAGTCGCGCGCGGCCGCCACCTCCAGGATCGCCGTGACGCCGGCGGTGGCGTCGAAACCCGTCTCCCGGCGGGCCCCCGCCAGGCGGGACAGATCGAGCGTCACCAGCAGCAGGCGCCCGTCCTGCTCGAACTCGCAGCCGAGATCGCGCAGGCCGGCGACGAACGATTCCTCGTTCCCGAAGCCCTCGACCTCGAAGACCTGCCGCGCCTGGCGCGTGTGGCCGTCCACGGTCTCGCGCGCCAGCAGCTCGCCCGCGCGCAGGACGAGGATCTCGTGGCACACCGCCTCGACGTCCGCCAGGAGGTGCGTCGAGAGGATCACGCCCAGGCCCTTGTTCCAGGCCAGGTCGCGGATGAGCTCGAGGACGGCGACGCGGCCGCGCGGATCCAGGCCGCTGGTGGGCTCGTCCAGGAACAGCCACTCCGGGTCGTGCACCAGGGCCTGCGCCAGCTTCAGGCGCTGCTTCATGCCCTGGCTGTAGTCCTGGCAGGACCGGTAGCGTTCGTCGGCCAGGCCCACGTAGTGCAGAACCTCGTGCGCGCGCTGCATGGCGTCGCGCGCCGGCAGTCCCGACAGCTCGCCCATGTGGGCGACCAGGCCCACGCCGCTCAGGCCGGGGATGACGCCGCCGCGCTCGGGCATCCAGCCCAGCCCGGCCCGGGCGGCCTTGGCCTGCGCCGCCATGTCCCAGCCGAGCACCTCGACCCGCCCGCGCTCGAGCGGGACCTGCCCGAGCAGGCAGCGCAGGAGCGTCGTCTTGCCCGAGCCGTTGGGGCCCAGCAGGCCGATCGCGCCCTTGGCGAGCGAGAACTCGACCCCCTTGAGCACCGGCTCGGTCAGGTAGGCGAACGTCAGCGCGGACACGCGGATGCCGGTCTGCTGGCCGTCGCGGCTGCGATTGACTTTGATGGCCGTCGCCTCCAGTTTAGGGTCCGGGAGTCGTGCCAAGACGATTCCGATCGCACATTGTTTCAGGTCGCCGGGCGCTTGGGAACCGTTTTTCGACGGCGGGCACCGACCTTGCCGTCAGCAAGGAGCCTCGCATGTCCGCCTCCCGCCAGCCGGCCGCGCGCCGGACCGCCGGCGATCCCACCTGGATCCGCACCGCCGAATCGGTCACGGCCGGCCACGCCGACAAGATCTGCGACCAGATCGCCGACGACATCCTCGACGCGATCCTGCGCGAGGACCGCTACGCCCGCGTCGCCTGCGAGGTCATGGCCACGACCGGCATGGTCATCGTCACCGGCCAGATCACGACCAAGTGCTACCTGGACATCACCGGCCTGGTCCGCGCGACGATCCGCCGCGTCGGCTACGACGACCCCGCCACCGGCTTCGACCACCGCAGCTGCTCGGTGCTGGTCATGCTGGAGGAACAGTCCGGAGACGTGTCCCTCGGCGTCGACCGCAAGGGCGCCGGCGACCAGGGCGTCTGCGTGGGCTACGCCACCGACGAGGGCCGCGGGCTGCCCGTGGATATGCACTACATGCCGGTGCCGACGCTGCTGGCCAACCGCCTGGCCCGACGCCTGCAGGACGTCCGCGAGGCCGGAAAGGTCCCCTACCTGTACCCCGACGGCAAGGTGCAGGTCTCGGTGCGCTACCGCGCGGACCGGCCCGAGGCGATCAGCGCGGTCGTCGTCTCGGCCCACCACCGGGAAGAAGCCGACCTGGCGCGGTTGCGGCGCGACCTCAAGCGCCTGGTCGTCACCCCCGTGCTGGGCCCGACCGGGCTGCTGGGCGCCGACGCCCGGGTCTTCATCAACCCCGTCGGGGCCTTTCGCGAGGGCGGCCCGCGGGCCGATTCGGGGCTGACCGGCCGCAAGATCACCGTCGACTGCTTCGGGCCGGCCTGCCCCCACGGCGGCAGCGCGCTCAGCGGCAAGGATCCCACGAAGCCGGACCGCAGCGGCGCCTACGCGGCGCGCTGGGTGGCCAAGAACCTGGTGGCCGCGGGGCTGGCCCGGCGCTGCGCGGTCGAGGTGGCCTACGTCATCGGGATGCCCGAGCCCCTGTCGGTGACGGTCCATACGGAGGGCACCGGCGTGCTGCCGGATCCCGCCCTGGCGCGGATCGTCGAGGCGGAATTCGACCTCTCGCCGGCGGGCATCATCGAGTGCCTGGACCTCAGACGCCCCGTGTACGGGCGCACGGCGGTGTACGGGCACTTCGGGCGCGACGAGGACGGCTTCACCTGGGAGCGGCTGGACCGCGTGGAGGCCCTGCGCCGGCACCTGCCGGACGCCGGACGCGCGGTCGGCGGCAAGGGCGCGAAGCGGGCGAAAGGAGGGGCGTGATGAAGGACGACGGACGCCAGGAAGGGCCGGGCTTCGCCACGCTGTGCATCCACGGCAAGAAGCACCTGGACAAGCACGAGGTCGGCCGACCCATCCGCGCGGTGAGCACGCCGATCTTCCAGAGCTCCACGTTCGCCTTCGAGAACGCCGAGCACGGCGCCGCCGTGTTCCGCGGCGAGGATCCCAGCTACGTCTACACGCGGCTGGGCAACCCGACGCAGACGGCGCTCGAGACCGAGCTGGCCTACCTCGAGCAGGGTGAGGCGGCCCTGGCTCTGGCCAGCGGCATGGCGGCGGCGACCACGGCCGTCCTGACCTGCTGCCGCGCCGGCGACCACATCGTGGCCGGCGACACGCTGTACGGCGGGACGCACCAGCTGTTCACGCAGACCCTCCCGCGGCTGGGCATCACCGTCACCGAAGTGCCGGCCACCGACCCGGAGAACTTCGCGCGGGCCATCACGCGGAAGACGCGGCTGGTGTACCTCGAGTCGCCGGCCAACCCCACGCTGGTGCTGACGGACATCGCGGCGGTGGCGGCGATCGCCCGCCGCCGCGGCGTGCCGGTGCTGGTCGACAACACCTTCTGCACGCCGTACCTGCAGAATCCGCTGAAGCTGGGCGCGGACATCGTCCTGCACTCGGCGACGAAGTACATCGGCGGGCACGGCGACACCGTGGCGGGCATCCTCGTGGGCAAGGCCGACTGGATCCTGCGCGCGCGGATGGAGACCCTGCGCGATGTCGGCGGCTGCATCTCGCCCTTCAACGCCTGGCTGCTGCTGCGCGGGCTCAAGACGCTGCCGGTGCGCATGGACCGGCACATGGCCAATGCGACCGAGGTCGCGCAGTTCCTCAGCTTCCACCCGAAGGTGGACGAGGTGATCTTCCCCGGCCTCAAGACGCACCCGCAGCACGAGCTGTGCCGCCGACAGCAGCGCGGTCCCGGCGGCATGATCAGCTTCCTGGTCAAGGGCGGCCGCGAGGCGGGACGCGTGGTCATGGACAACGTCAAGCTGTGCACGCTGGCGGTGAGCCTCGGCGACGTCGACACGCTGATCGAGCATCCGGCGACCATGACCCATTCGACCTACTCGGAGGACGAGTTGCTGAAGGTCGGCATCCACCCGGCGATGGTGCGCCTGTCGGTCGGGCTCGAGAACGTCGAGGACATCATCGCCGACCTCAGGCAGGCCTTGGCCCTGGTGTGAGCGGGCCGGGCGCCGGAGGACACGCTGCATGAATGCAACCCAGATGCCCGGCTGGCTCGGTGTCGGCGGGATCGTGCTCGGATTCGGTCTGCTGGCCGGCGGCGCCGTGCTGCTGCGAAGCCGACGTCGCGCGCGCCTCGTGACGGCCGCGAATGAAAGCCGACTGCAGCGACTGAAGGCCGAGAACGAACGGCTGGGCGCCGAACTCGAACGGCTGACCGCCACGGTCGAGGCCGGCCGCTGCGGCGTCTTCCAGCTCGATCCGGACTCCGACAGCCTGATCGCCACTCCCGCGTTCGGCGCCATCGTCGCCGGCGACGGGCCGCGCCCCGGAACGCCCGACGACTGGCTGGCCCTGGTGCATCCGGGCGACCGCGAGCGACTGAACGCCGCGCGCGCGGCCGGCGCGGAACCCGCGGCGACGGGCTACGAGTGCGAGGTGCGGCTGCTGCGGGCCGACGGCGCCTGCCGGTGGGTCCTGGAGCAGGGACGGGCCGTGCTCCCGAACGGCGCGGGACGCGGGTCGCGCCTGGTCGGCACGGTGCGCGACATCACCGCCCGCAAACGCGCCGAGCAGCGGCTGGAGATGCGCGGGCGCATGGCGGCGGCGTTCCTGGGCAGCGGCGGCGACGAGACCCTCGAGAGCCTGGGCGCCTTGCTGCAGGACCTGTTCGAGGCGCCTTGTTCGTGCGTCGGCCTGCTGGACGCCGAAGGCCGCCTGCGCCTGGCCTGCAACCGCGCCGATGGCGGCACGCCGGTGCTGGCCACCGTGGCGCCCGGTTCCGTGCCCGCCCCCCTGCGGTTCGTGCTGGAGGCGGAAGGTCCGCTCGTGGCGACGGACACCGGCGACGAAGCCGGCGCGCTGCGCGCCCCCCTGCTGGCGGTCCGCCTGGCCAGACGCGCGCGCGCGCTCGGCCTGATCGCCGTCGCGGGGCGCCCCGGCGGCTATCGCCCCGAGGACCTCGACATGATCGCCGCGGTCGCGACCGATCTGGCGCCGCTGGTGCAGTCACGACTGGCGGCCGAGACGGCCGACGCTCAGGCGGCCCAAGCCCGGAAGCTGCAGTCCCTCGGTGTCATGGCCGGGGGCATCGCCCACGACTTCAACAACATCCTGCAGGCCATCCTCGGCTTCTCGGCCCTGGCGCGCGAGGACGCCCATGATCCCGCGCGCCTGGCCGCCGACCTGGACCGCGTGCAACGCGCCACCTTGCGCGGACGCGACCTCGTCCAGCGCCTTCTCCATTTCTCGCGCCCCGAAGACGCGGCGGCCGCGTCGCTGGATCCGCTGCCGCTGCTCGAGGAGGTCGCCCGCGAGTTGCGGGCGTCGCAGCCGCCGGCGATCCGCGTCGAGGTGGCGGTCGCCCCCGGCTGCGGCAGCGCGCGCGCGGCGCCGGAGCAGCTGCAGCAGGCCCTGTTCAACCTGGCCGTGAATGCGGCCCAAGCCATGGGCGCGGCCGGCGGCACGTTGCGGCTGTCCGCCGCGAGGGAGAACACGGCGATCGACGACCCGCGCCTTCCGGCGGCCTGGCGCGGTCGCGACGCTTGTGTATTCACGGTGGCCGACACCGGACCGGGCATCCCCGATGAGATCCGCGCGCGCCTGTTCGACCCGTTCTTCACCACGCGCGCGGTGGGGCAGGGCACGGGACTGGGGCTCTCGGTCGTGTACGGGCTGGTGACCGGCCTCGGCGGGCACGTGGTCATCGAGTGCCCGCCCGCGGGCGGCACCCTGGTCTCGCTGTACCTGCCCCGGGGCGACGACGCCGTGCGCGGCGACGCGCCGCAGTCGGCGGCAGGCGCGGCACCCGTTGCCCTGCGCGGCCGCGTTCTGTTCGTCGACGACGAGCCGGAGATCCGCGAGCTGGCGGTGGCGATGCTGGGTCGGGCCGGCCTGGAGGTCACCACGGCGGTCGACGGCCTGGACGCCTGGGAGCAGTTGGGCCCCGATCTGTCC
>VGXH01000152.1 GCA_016873405.1 bacterium | reverse complement strand
TTTTGGTGCTGGTCACCGGTCCCACCGGCAGCGGCAAGTCGACGACGCTGGCGACGATGGTCGACACCATCAACACGGCGCGCCGGGGCCACATCATCACCATCGAGGACCCGATCGAGTTCGTGCACCAGCACAAGGGCTGCGTGGTCAACCAGCGCGAGGTCAACAGCGACGCCAAGAGCTTCCCCGACGCGCTCAAGTACGTGCTGCGCCAGGACCCGGACGTGATCCTGATCGGCGAGATGCGCGACCGCGAGACGATCGCCGCCGCCCTGACGATCGCGGAGACGGGCCACCTGGCGCTGGCGACCCTTCACACCAACAGCACCTTCGAGACGATCAACCGCATCGTGGACGTCTTCCCGAACGGCCAGCAGAACCAGATCCGCTCGCAGCTCTCGTTCTGCCTGTCCGGCGTGCTCACGCAGCAGTTGATCCCGCGGGCCAAGGGCGCCGGTCGCGTGCTGGCGCTGGAGGTCATGGTCTGCACGCCGGCCATCAAGGCGCTCATCCGCGACGACAAGGTGCACCAGATCTACGGCCTCATGCAGGCGGGTCAGAAGCACGGCATGCAGACGATGAACCAGTCGCTGCACCAGGCGGTCGTGAACAAGTGGATCACCATGGACGAAGCGCTCAGCCGCAGCAGCGACGTGGCGGAGCTCATGCAGATGCTCGGCGAACCCGCCGGCCTGCGCTGAAGGGGAGGCACCCGTGAGTGCGACGACCGTATTCCAGTGGACCGGCAAGACCGCCAAGGGCGAGGTGCTGACGGGCGAGTACGAGGCGCTCGACAAGGCCGCCGTGACCGAGTACCTGCGTAAGCGCCGGCTGGTCATCGTCTCCGTCCGCAAGAAGCAGAAGTCGGCCCTGTTGGGCGGACTGCTCCAGAAGCAGGGCGTGGGCGTCAAGGACCTGGCCGTTTTCACGCGCCAGTTCGCCACGATGGTCAACGCCGGCCTGCCGCTGGTGCAGTGCCTCGACGTGCTCGGCCGCCAGCTGGACAAGAAGCACTTCAAGGAAGTGGTCATGCAGGTGACCGCCGACGTGGAGAGCGGCTCGACCCTGGCCGAGGCCATGCAGAAGCACCCCCGTGTCTTCTCCGACCTCTACTCGAACATGACCGCCGCCGGCGAGGCCGGCGGCATCCTGGACGTCATCCTCAGCCGTCTGGCCGTCTTCCTCGAGAAGGCCGACGCCCTGCAGCGCAAGGTCAAAGGCGCGATGACCTATCCGGTGATCGTGCTGACGGTGGCCGGCGGCGCCTGCATCTTCATGCTCATGTTCGTGATCCCGGTCTTCGCGAAGATGTTTTCGGACTTCGGCGGCACGCTGCCGGCGCCCACGCGGATCGTCATGGGGATCTCGGACTTCATCCGCGGCTACTGGTGGGCGCTGGGCGGAGGCTCGGTGCTGGCCACCTGGGCTTTCAAGCGCTATCGCGCGACGGTCGCCGGCCGGCGGGCGACCGACCGCCTGTCCATGCGCATCCCGATCCTCGGCAACGTCGTCCGGAAATCGGCGGTGGCGCGATTCACGCGCACGCTCGGCACCCTGATCGGCTCCGGCGTGCCGATCCTGCAGGGCCTGGAGATCACCTCGCGCACCGCGGGCAACAAGGTGATGCAGGAAGCCATCGAGGCGACGGCCAAGAGCATCAGCCAGGGCGAGACGATCGCGCAGCCCCTGCGCGAGAGCGGCGTGTTCCCGCCGATGGTCGTGCAGATGATCGGCATCGGCGAGCAGACCGGCGCCCTGGACGAGATGCTGGCCAAGATCGCCGACTTCTACGACGAAGAAGTCGACGCGGCCGTCGAGGCGCTGACCGCGGCGATCGAGCCGATCATGATCGTGGTCATGGGCACGATGGTCGGCGGCATGCTCGTGGCGATGTACCTGCCGATGTTCAAGATGGCGAACGTCGTGGGAGGCTGACCTTGGCGGCGACCGATCGCGGCGGCCGGGCCGCGGAGCCGGCGGAGGGCGCCGGGCTCCGCGACCCGGCCGCGCGGCTGCTGCGCTGGCGCCTGCTGCTGGCCGCGGTCGTGGCCGGCGTGGCGGGAGCGGCCGCCCTGGCCGGCGGCGTCGGCAGCTCGCGGCCCGGCGTGCTGGCGGGCTCGGGCCTGCTGGCGACCTCGCTGGCCGTCAGCTGGGCCGCGCTCGTCGCCGGAGCGCGGCAACGACCGCTGCTGGTGTTCCAGGTGCTGTCCGACACCGTGGCCGTCGGTCTGCTCGTCCATTTCACGGGCGGCCCGTACTCGGTCATCCCTCTGGCAGCTTGTGTCCCGATCGTGTTCGCGGCGACCTACCTGGACCGGCGCTGGGCGCTGATCGTGGCGGCCTCGGCGTCGGTGCTGGTGGCGGGGGGCCACGCCGGGCTGGCCCTCGGCTGGCTCGCGGCCGGGGGCGCCGCCGGGGCGGATTTCGCGGAGGGCTGGCGGTTCGTCGTGACCGCGCTGCATGTGGTCGTGTTCACGGTCGTGGGCCTGCTCAGCGGCGACCTGGCCGAGCGGCTGGAGCGCCGCCGCCGCGAACAGGCGCGCAGCCGGCGGCAGGCCGAACAGGCGCGGCGCGAGGTGCGGGACATCCTCGATTGCCTGCGCAGCGGCCTGTTGACCGTCGATGCCCGCGGGATCATCACGCGGGTCAATCCCGCCGGCTGCCGCATCGTCGGGTGCGAGGACACGGCGCTGCTCGGGGCGCCGCTGGGCACGCTGGTCGAGGGCGGGCTGGATGAACTGGCCCGGGTCGTGCTGCCGGTCGCGGCGGGCGGCCCGCCGGTCATGCGCGGCGAGATCACGCTGCGGCCGCGGGGCCGATCGGTGCCGGTGGGCCTGAACGTCAGCCACGTGACGGGCGCGCATGACGAGATCACCGGCGCCGTGGCGGTGTTCACGGACCTGACCCTGGAGAAGGAACTGGCGGCGCGGCGGCGCGAGACGGACCGGCTGGCCGCCGTCGGCGAGTTGGCCGCCAGCATCGCGCACGAGATCCGCAACCCGCTCGCAAGCATCCGGGGCTCGGTCGAGATGCTGTCCGGCGAACTGCTGCTCGAGGGCTACCAGCAGCAATTGTTCGATCTCGTGCTCAAGGAGAGCGCGCGGGTCAACTCCATCATCAACGACTTCCTGGCCTACTCGCGCACGCCCCCCGTGGCGCGCCGGCGTTTCGCGGCCGCGGGCTTCCGGGACGAGATCCTGCTGCTGGCGCGCCAGCACGTGGCTGCCGCGCGCGGCGACGTCCGCTTCTCGGCCGAGGTGACCCCCGGCGATCTGGAACTGGTGGCCGATCCGGGGCAGCTGACGCAGCTGGCGCTCAACCTGGCCATCAACGCCTGCGAGGCGATGCGCTACCAGGGGCGCGCGCGCCTCGGCCTGCATCTGGTCGACGGCGGCGAGTCCTTCGAGTTGACGCTGACCGACGACGGCCCGGGCATCGAAGCCGAGATCCGCGACAGCCTCTTCCTGCCCTTCAAGACGACCAAGGAGGGCGGCACCGGGCTCGGCCTGTCGGTGGTCGCCCGCATCGCGGCCGCGCACGGCGGCACCGTCCGCGCCGAAGACGCGCCCGGCGGCGGCGCCATCTTCCGCGTCCGCTGGCCAGGCGCCGATCTGGTCGCCGGGCCGAAGCCGTCGGCGGGCGCTCCCGGTCCGGCGCCGGGCCGCGAACTGCACCCGGTCTGATCCGCCCACCGCCGCGTTCGCTTCCCGGCAGCCGCCCGGTCGGCCGCCCCGCGACGGACTCCGTCCCGCCGCGCGCCGCCGGTCGGAACATCTGAAAAGTGCAAAAAAAGCAGAATAGCTCATCAAGCCGCGCGAAACGCGGTCGATAACGGCCGGGAGCCTGCAAATCGCCCGGCCGACCGCCCCCCAGCGAGGAGACCGCACCATGCCCCTGGGTCGCATCCTGGTCGTCGACGACGAAGATTCCATGTGCCAGTACCTGTCGATCCTGCTGCGCAAGGAGGGCTACTCCGTGCGCACCGCCCATTCGGGCGCCGAGGCCCTCGCGGCCATCGAGCAGGAGCCGGCGGACCTGGTGATGACCGATATCCAGATGCCGAAGATGGACGGCATCCAACTGCTGAAGGGCATCAAGGCGCTGGACCCGACGACGCCCGTGGTCATCATGACCGCCTACGCGAGCGAGCAGTCGGCCATCGACGCGGTGAACCTGGGCGCCTTCAGCTACCTGCAGAAGCACTGCAAGAACGACGAGATCAAGATCGTCGTGCGCAACGCGCTGGCGTTGCGACAGGCCAAGACCGAGGCGCAGGAACTGCGCCGCGAGCTGACGAAGAAGAAGAGCTCGAAGTCGATCATCGGCCAGAGCCCGCGGATGCGATCGGTCTTCAAGATGGTCGACAAGATCGCCTCGACCACCGCCACCATCCTGATCAACGGCGAGAGCGGCACGGGCAAGGAACTGATCGCGCAGTCGATCCACCAGCGCTCCGACCGCGCCAACGAGACCTTCGTCGCCATCAACTGCGGCGCCATCCCCGAGACGCTGCTCGAGAGCCAGCTCTTCGGGCACGTCAAGGGCTCGTTCACGGGCGCCGACCGCGACCACGACGGCTTCTGCCGGCAGGCCGAGGGCGGAACCATCTTCCTGGACGAGATCGGCGAGACCCCGCACGCCATCCAGGTCAAGCTGCTGCGCATGCTGCAGGAGCGCGAGATCTACCCCGTGGGCAGCAGCAGCCCGGTGAAGGTCAACGTGCGCGTGATCGCGGCCACGAACCGCGACCTGGAGGACGAGGTGGCCAAGGGCCGCTTCCGAACCGACCTCTACTACCGTCTGAACGTGATCCCGCTGAACCTGCCGCCGCTGCGCGAGCGCCTCGACGACATCCCGCTGCTGGTGGACCACTTCCTGCGGCGCTGCTGCCCCGGCGAGTACCAGGGTCCGCTGGCGAGCCTGCTCGATGACGGCGCCCTGCGCGCGCTGCAGGCCTACGAGTGGCCGGGCAACGTGCGCGAGCTGGAGAACGTGATCGAGCGCGCCAGCATCATCCGCGAGGGCAGCCGCATCACGGTGCGCGACCTGCCCGCCTTCATCGCCGACGCCCAGCAGGGCCCGGTCGCCGGCGGCCACCTGGCCGTGGGCGGTCCCTGGACGCTGGAGGAACTGGAGAAGGCGCACATCCTGGCGGTGCTGGAGGGCACCGGCCGCGCGCGCAAGCAGACGGCCGACATCCTGGGCATCAACGCCTCGACGCTGTACAGAAAGCTCAAGAAGTACGGAGTCGGTGACGATGATGATGCGCAGGCGCTGGCCGAGGAACTGGCCGGCACCGCCGGCGAGGAACTGCTCGCCGCCATCGACGACCAGCTGCGCGAGCAGGACGGGTCGCCGGTCGCGGTCGGACCCCGGATGCCCGAGACGGTCGGGTCCTGAGGTGTCCGCCGGCGCGCGGATGCACGGTCCGTTCCGGCCGCCGCGGGCAATGTGCAGGGCAGGGGGCGGTCGGGCGGATCACGACGCCGAGGGGGGTAGACGTAACCCGCGGTCGTGAAGCGGGTTACAAAGCAGTCCACGGCAGGCGTCGGCTGGCATGGCCGTTGCAACGCGCGGGG
>VGXH01000151.1 GCA_016873405.1 bacterium | reverse complement strand
GGAACGACCGCTTGCCGCGCGTGGTGACCTTGCCCGAGGTGAAGGCCCGGCCCCCGAACGACTCGGCGCGCGCGGTGAGCACGAGGTTGCCGCCGGTCACCGCGACGTTCTGCGACCGGTAGTACTGCAGCTCGTTGTTGCCCCAGCCGCACAGGGTCGGGCAGCCGTCGCCGATGTCCGGCGCCCAGTTGGCGGCGTCGAGGCTGGTGCCGCCGAACTCGTCGGCCCAGACCAGCGACCAGGTGGCGGCGGCGGGGCGGGGCCAGGCGGCGATGGCCGTCGCGAAAGCCAGGGCGATGGCGGCGGCGCGAAGCGGGCGGCGGGTGCTGGTGGTCATCGCGTGCGGTCCCCTTGCTGCGGGCGGCGTCGACGGCGGTCTCCGCGGTCGGAGCCCGGCCTCTGGACCGGGACGCCGCGCCGCGGCGCCCGGGCACCCTCCATTATACACTAAGTTCGGTTTGCGAACAAAGCGAGGGCGGATGTCCGGGCCGGTTGCCGCCATGCCGGGCAGTCCGTGGCCGGCCTACCGGTAGGTCGCCTTGAGCCCGCCCCAGGCCTGGGTCTCGGTCGCGACGGGATCGACGCAGGAGGCCGTCACGTTGTCGACGCGGAACTCCCAATCCTGGAGCGTCGCGGTGGCGATGACGACGTCGAAGGCCATCGTCACCGTCCCGCAGGGCACGGTCACGGACGCCGACTGCCAGCTCCCGACAGCGCCGATGGCTTGGAAGGGCCAGGTGTTTCCCCCGTCGAACGTCAGGCCGAAGACCACGGTCCCGATCCCGCCCAGGAAGTCGACGCGGTAGTCGAAAGAAATCTCGCAGTTGCCACCCGGCGCGCCGCAATTGAAGGTCTGCGAAAGGCTTCCGCCACAGCCGGTGGTGGCGTAGTAGGGCAGGACGCCGCAGCCGCCGGGATTGCCGCCCGTCGGGTCGACCACCGGGCAGCCGGGCGGGACCGTGGAGACCCAGCCGGTGGCGCCGGCCTCGAAGTCGCCGTTGAGGATCTGGGCCGAGGCGGTCCCGGCCGCCAGCAGAACGGACAGCAGGATGAGCAGGATTCGCATGATCGGCACTTCCCGGGAAGAACGTGGGGCCGCAGGCCGGGGTCCGGTCGCTGGGCGCCGGCGGTGATGTCCCACGAGTCTAGCCGAAAACCGCAACTGAAACAAGACCTTCATTATCATATATCAGAACGATCCCGCGGCGACGCGCGCCGTCAGCCCTGCCCGTTCTGCGGCTCGTCGTAGAAGTCGATCAGGTCCACCGGCATGACGATGCTGGTCGCGATGTTGCTCATGTGCGAGACCAGCCGCTTGTAGAAGCGCAGGATCAGCACCATGCAGACGGCGTCGGCGGTGCGCAGGTCGCTGGCGGTCAGCTCGCGGATCAGCGCCTCGTGCGCGCGGCCCTCCAGCTTGGCGGTCTTGATCACGCGCCCGGCCAGTTCCTCGTCGCTGGCTTCGAACGCCCGGCGCGTCTCCTCGAACATGGCGTCGATGGTCGCCGTGGCCCCGGCCAGGCGCGCCCGGTAGAGGGCGCGGTCGACGTCCGCCGGCATCATGGCGGCGATCTCGTGCATGTTCTTGACGTAGTCGCCCAGGCGCTCGGCGTCCTTGACGACGTTCATGAAGATCAGCGCCGACGGTACCTCGCCCTTGGAATCGGTCACCGACAGCCGCGTCACCACGCGGCGCCGGATGTTGCGCTCGAGCTTGTTGATGCGCTTGTCGGGCTCGTAGATGAGCCCCTGCGGATCGGCGTCCGGCGCGCCCTCGAAGACCACCCCGCACGTGTGGCCGTACATCCCGTGCGCCAGCTGCAGCATCTCGCCGATCATGGCGGTCAGCTCGTTGCTCCAGTTGTCCCGCCGGAAGATCTCCAGGAAGTTCAGGAATTTCACGGGGACCTCCGCGCGGTTCAGTGGCTGAAGAAGAGCTTGTCGACCAGGACGAACGCCAGGGGCATGACGAAGAACACGCCCACGATGTAGTAGACCGCGAACGCCCGCCGGCGGGCCGTCAGCCGGGCCAGCGCGGTGGCCAGCCCGATCGGGATGCGCCGCAGCGCCGGCAGCGGGTAGAAGATCGCGATGCCCGACAGGTTGAACAGCAGGTGCACCAGCGCCACGGTCACCGCCGCCGGCGTGCCCGCCAGCGAGGCCAGCAGGGCCGTCACGCAGGTGCCCACGTTGGCGCCGAGGGTGGCCGCAAACGCGGGGCCGATGGGGATGATGCCGGCGCCGATCAACGGCACCAGCAGGCTGGTCGTGATGGAGCTGCTCTGCACGGCGACGGTGATGACCAGCCCGGCCAGCATCGCCACCAGGCCGCCCCCGCGCAGGCGGTCGGTCAGCGCTCCCTCCGCGCGCGACAGGAACAGCTGCTTGAGCAGCTTCGTCAGGAAGGCCAGGGCGAAGAACAGCGCCACCAGGCCGAGCACGAACATCACGATCGCCGTCGTCGTCGTGGAGAAACCCAGCGACCCGGCCAGGAGGTCCTGCACGGCGTGGACGGCCGGCATCGTGACGTCCTTGACGGGGTTGGGGAACTCGGCGCCGGTGCCGCCCACCAGGTGAGTGCTCAGCCAGCCCGCCGTCCGCTCCAGGTAGCGGGTGGCCAGTTCCAGCGGGAACAGCACCAGGATGGTCAGCAGGTTGAAGAAGTCGTGCATGGTGGCGCCGGCGAAGGCGCGCTGGAACTCGGCGCGCCGGTTCATGGAGGCCATGGCCACCAGCGTGTTGGTGATGGTGGTGCCCAGGTTGGCGCCCATCATGATGGGGATGGCCCCGCGCACCGTCAGCGCGCCGCCGGTGACCATGCCGACGACGATGGAGGTCGTGGCCGACGAGCTCTGGATGAGCGACGTGGACAGCAGGCCGATCAACAACCCGACAACCGGGTGCGCGGTGGTGCGGATCAGGCTCTCGCTGAAGCCGCTGCCCGCCAGCTTGAACGCCGCGCCGAACATCGCGATGGCGACCAGGAAGACGTAGAGCAGGATCGCCAGGACGGCTACACTGGCCGCCAGCGCCACCGCGCGCGGCGGCGCGGCGCGGGCGGACGCCGGCTGGGCGGAACTCGACTCGGTCGCGGGGTCGGCCATCGCGCTCCGGGCAGGTTGCGGGTCAGGGCGGTCGGATGGTCGGGCAAGGGTGTTCGGCAGGGCAAGCCTAGCCGCCGGGTCCGCCCGGGTCAAAGTGCTTTTTCGGCCCGGCTCAGCGGGCCGCCGGCAGCATCTCCAGGTAGAGCGGTCCGGCCGGGCCGAGCGGCAGCCCCGCCAGCATCCAGCCCACGAGCAGCAGCGTCCAGAACACCGTGAAGACGACGGTATAGGGCAGCATCGTCGAGATGATGGTGCCGATCCCGTAGCGCTCGTCGTACTTCTGGGCGAAGGTCACGATGAGCGCGAAGTAGCTCATCATCGGCGTGATCAGGTTCGTCACCGAGTCGCCGATGCGGAACGCCGCCTGCGTCAGCGCCGGGTGGTAGCCCAGCAGCATGAACATGGGGATGAACACGGGCGCCATGATGGCCCACTTGGCCGAGGCGCTGCCCATGAACAGGTTGATGAACGCCGACAGCAGCACGAAGGCCACCACCAACTGCACGCCCGTCAGGCCGATGCTGCGCAGCGATTCGGCGCCGTTGATCGCCAGCACCAGTCCCAGGTTGCTGTAGCGGAAGAAGTAGACGAACTGCGCCGCGAAGAAGACGAGCACGATGTAGCCGGCCATGCCGGCCATCGACTTCGTGATGTGCTTGACCGCGTCCTTGTCGCTGCGGATGGAGCCGACGACCAGGCCGTAGACCAGGCCCGGCACCAGGAAGAAGACCAGGATGGCGGTGATCAGGCCGTCGAAGAAGGGCGAATTCAGCAGGTCGCCCGTCTCGGGGTGGCGCAGCAGGGCGCCGGGCGGCAGCGCGCAGGCCACCAGGATCGCGACCGTCACCAAGAGCGCCAGGCCGGCCAGGCGCAGCCCGCGGCGCTCGCGGGCGTCGAGGGCCTCGACCGGGATCTTCTCGGCCGCGCCGCCGTAGGGGCCCAATCGCGGCTCCACGATGCGCTCGGTGACCCAGGTGCCGAGGATGACCACCAGGATGGCCGAGACGAACATGAAGTAGAAGTTGACCGCCGGGCTGATGACCAGGTCCGCCTGCAGGATCTCCCCCGCGGTCGTCGACAGGCCGGCCAGGATCGGGTCCACCGAGCCGATGAGCAGGTTGGCGCCGAAGCCGCCGCTGACGCCGCTGAACGCCGCGGCCAGGCCGGCCATCGGGTGGCGGCCCAGCGCGTGGAAGATCATCGCCCCCAGCGGGATCAGGATGACGTAGCCGGCTTCCGAGGCCAGGTGGGACACGATGCCCGCCAGCACCAGCGCCCCGGTGATCAACCGGCGCGGGGCGCCCAGCACCAGGGCGCGGATCATGACCGTGAACAACCCCGAGCCCTCCGCCACGCCGATCCCGATCATGACCGCCAGCACGTAGCCCAGCGGCGGGAAGTTGACGAAGTTGTGCGTGACGTTGGCGTAGATCCAGCGCAGCCCGTCGCCGTCCAGCAGGTTGCGCACGCCGACCACGGTCTTCTCGACCGGATGGACGGCCTGCAGCCCGGCCGCGTGGCACAGCCACGAGGCCAGCGCCACCAGGAGCGCCAGCAGGGCGAACAGCGTGGCCGGGTGGGGCAGCTTGTTGCCGACGTACTCGACGCCGTCGAGCGAACGCGAGAACGCGCGTCCGGCGATGCGCGTGGCTCCTGACCAGCTCCGGGGCATCCTTGACCTGCCTTTCGCGTGCGGGTTCCCGTGTCCTGCATAGCAGATGACACGCGGCCGGGCAATCGCTGTCTGCGTCCCTGCCTGCGTCCCTGTCTGCGTCCCTGTCTGCGTCCCTGTCTGCGTCCTGCGGGCGACGGCCGGCGACGCGCGATCGCGGGGTGCGCGCCCCCGCGCCCGTGGTATATTGCGGGCAGCCCGCGCCCCGACCGGGGCGCCGCCGCCGGCCGCACTGGAAGATCTCGCCAACAGGGGAGTCGATCCGGACCATGGGATTCATCCGCCAGTTCATCAAGCTGGAATCCGCGTCGGGCATCCTGCTGATGCTGACCGCGGTGCTCGCGCTGCTGGTCGCCAATTCCCCGCTCTCCGCCTGGTACGACGCCCTGCTGTCGCTGCGCTTCCAGATCAGCCTCGGCGACTGGATGCTGGGCAAGCCGCTCCTGCTGTGGATCAACGACGGCCTGATGCGGTGTTCTTCCTCTTGGTCGGCCTCGAGCTCAAGCGCGAGGTCGTGGCGGGACAGCTGTCCTCGCGGCGCAACCTGATCCTGCCCGGCCTGGCCGCGATCGGCGGCATGGCGGCGCCGGCGCTGGTCTACCTGCGGTTCAACGCCACGGACCCGGCCAGCATGGCCGGCTGGGCGATCCCCTGCGCCACCGACATCGCGTTCGCGCTGGGGGTCCTCTCCCTGCTGGGACGCCGCGCGCCGCTGTCGCTGAAGCTGTTCCTGCTGACCCTTGCGGTGCTCGACGACCTGGGGGCGATCATCATCATCGCCCTTTTCTACAGCTCGCAGCTGA
>VGXH01000150.1 GCA_016873405.1 bacterium | reverse complement strand
TTTTGAGTCGGCGGCGAAGTCTGCGCCGTAGAACCCATCAAGGCGCGCTCAAGGCCAGCGGTCGTGCACTGCAGCCGATCAGGTCGCGAGAAAGCTCATAGCAGAGCGAGACACGTGGCGCTCATAGATGCTCCAGCGCTGCTCCGGCGTCCGCACGGCGAAAGACGGTAGCGTTCGTGAATAGTCCGGGCTAGTCGTCGCCGCGCGGCGCCCCCGCCGGCAGCACCGCGGCGAACATGCGCCCATAGATCTCCCACACCGTCACGAACAGCGCCGCCAGCACGGGGCCGATGACGAGCCCCAACATGCCGAACATCCCGACCCCGCCCAGGGTCGACAGCAGCACCAGCAAGTCCGGCAGCTTCGTGTCCTGGCCCACCAGGCGCGGCCGCAGCACGTTGTCGATGCTGCCGACGATGCCGGCGCAGAACACCGCCAGCGCGATGCCGGCTGCCGTGTGCCCGCCCGAAACCAGCACGATCGAAGCGGGGATCCAGACCAGCCCGATGCCGATGCCCGGGATCACCGACAGCACCACCATCAGCGCGCCCCAGAACAGCGCGCTGGGCACGCCCGCCACCGCGAAGGCGAGACCCGCCAGCGTGCCCTGCAACAGGCCGATCACCGCCGTTCCCTTGAGCGTGGCGCGCGTGACCGAGCGGAACTTGTCCAGCAGCAGGCGCTCCTCGGCATCCTCGAGCGGCAGGTACCACAGGATGCGGTCGACCAGCCGGCCGCCCTGCTCCAGGAAGAAGTACATCGCGTAGAGCATGATGCCGAGCATGAACAGGAAGTTGAGCGTGCCGCTGGTGATCGACTGCAGCCCGCCGATGAGCAGCCGGCTGAGGAAGCCGACCACCTGGCCGGCGCGCGTGAGGATGTCGTCCCGGTACGGCTCGACATGTTCGTAGAACGGCAGCCCGCGCAACCAGGTCTCGATCTGGTCGGGGTGGGCCAGCTTGTCCTGCACCCAGGGGACGGCCGCCTCGCCCACCTTGACGGCTTCGGCCGCGACCAGCCCCAGCAGTCCGGCCAGCGGCAGCAGCACGGCCAGCACGAACAGCGCGATCACGGCGACCGCCGCGCCCTGCCGCCGCCCGCGGAAGACGCGCACCATCCGCCGGTACAACGGCTGCGCCAGCGAGGCGCCGATGCCCGCCAGCAACAACGCCGTCAGGAACGGCCGGATCATCTTGAGGAACAGGAAACTGATCACGATGACCAGGGCCACCAGGAAGATGCGGCTGGTCAGCGGGGTCGGATCTTTGCGCATGCGGGCGCCTTCCGTCAGCCGGCCGCCTCGTCGAGGATCTTCTGCAGGTCCTCGCGCCCTACCCCGAGCATCAGTTCGTTGCGAGGGAAGGACACCGCCACGATGCCCTGCTCGCAGCCGCCCAGGCAGCCGCTGGCGAAGACACGCACGCGCCCGTCAAGGCCCTGATCGCGGGCCATCTGCTTGAGCTCGTCGCGCAACTGGCCGCCGCCGCGGTCGGCGCAGCACGGCTTGGGCGAGCCGTCCGGACGCTTGTGCGTGCAGACGAAGACCGAGGCGGGAAACGGCGCGGGGAACTTCTGCATGCGGGGACGGCTCCTGCGGCAAGGGGCACCAAGGATGACCCGCTCATCAATAGCACGGCCGGGGCCGATCCGCACCCGCGATTGCGCGTGCGCCCGCCCATGACGAAAGCCGGGCCAGCCTCCAACGACCCTCGCCCGAGGTCGCCTTCAGCCGGCCCGGCCCGAATGCATCGGCGGCGCCATCAAACAGGCAATAGCGGCTGCCACATCGCTCAGGAATGCATCACCCAGGGTGTGTCAGGTGGCGCCGCCGATCGCGCCTGCTCCTCCAACTCCCCTACCGCGCAAGAAGGCCAGACGGTGTGCCTTTTTGAGGCACCCCGCGCGCAGAATCCTCAGGTTTTTATGAATTCGGATGTCGGGACACCACTTGTCCGCGGGTCCCGGGCAGGCGGGAACTCAGGCCGGCGGCAGTTCCTCGAACACGCCCTGCTGGCGGTTCTTGCGCACGTTGTCCCAGCGGAAGTGCCTGCCGTTCATGGCGATATAGACGCCGGGGGGCAGGCTCTGCGCGAAGGCCAGCGCCCCGCCCAGGTTGAACAGCCCGTCCGAGCTGCCGAAGGCGTAGGGGATCATCGCTCCGGTCAGGACGATCGTCTTGGACAGCCCGGCCTGCCCCAGCAGGCGGGCGGTGATCTCCATGGTGTCGGTCCCGTGCGTGATGACGATGCGGTCGCGCGGGCAGGTCCGGCACTGCGCCAGGATGACCTGCCGGTCGTCGTCGGACATCTCCAGCGAGTCGACCATCATCAGCGTGCGGATCTCGACGTCGGCCAGGCTGCGCCCGAGCTTCAGCATCTCGGCCAGGTGCGTGTCCTGGAAGTACAGCGAGCCGTCGCGCTCGTTGTACTCCTTGTCGAAGGTGCCGCCGGTGACGAACAGGCGGATCGGCTCGGTCATGCGCGGTCCTTTCGCGGTCAGAACAGGACGATGACGGCGCGCCGGCCCTCCAGCCCCGGGTGCGTCCACAGCCACAGGCGGTAGGGGAAACCGTCGTCGCGGCGCCAGGCCGCGACCACCTCGCCGCCCGCCTGCGGGCCGATGTCGGCCGGCTCGGGCATCGCCGTGATGGTCAGGTGGTGGAAGGCGGTCAGGAAGTCGCCGGCCGACTGTCGCCGCAGGATGTGCACCATGTAGGCGATCACGCCGGCGTTGACCGGCCGCGCCTCCTGGTTGACCAGGATGGAGACGACGCGGTCGGTGTCCGCGCCCACGTCCGAGCGCAGGCGGTCGCCCACGGCCAGGGACCGCTCGCAGCCGGCCGCCATCTCGGCGATGACCCGGCCATAGGGTTTGCCCACCGGTTCGTGCAGATCGGCCCAAATCCGGACCATATGCGGCAGGATTTCTAGCGCGCCCAGCTGGCGGCGGGCCTCGACGGCCGAGTCGCCGGTGGTCACGACGTGGCGGAAGTCGCGGGCCAGCTCCGGCAGGTAGACGTCGCAGCCGGGCAGCGGAACGGGCTTGCCGCTGCGCGGATCGACGAAGACGAGCGTCCCGGCCATGTCCCACATGAGCAGTCCGCCGGGGGCGGCCCCGTCCCGGCCATGTCCCACATGAGCAGTCCGCCGGGGGCGGCCCCGTCTGAATGCGCGCTATCGCTCGCCATGCCTGCGCTTTCCATCCGGCTGGTCAGCCGGACCGCTCCTTGCTATGCTGTCGCCCCGGGGGTAGCCAGACCGGACGCGGGCCCCGCGAGGTCCGCCTCCGGCGCGGGCGCAACTATAATACCCCAACCGCCCGCAACAACACAGTTCGGGGAGGAATCCACCATGACCACGCCTCGTGGGCGCCGAGCCGCCCTGATCCTGGCCGCGCTGGCCATCGCCGCCGCGCCGGCCGCGGCCGAAGAGCTCGAGGGCCTGCTCGAGGACGTGACCGGCGAGTACGCGCAGGCGTATCTGGCCCCGTTCACGCACTCGTTCGGGCCGAACCTCAACGGCGGCATCTTCCACACGGCCGCCATCCCGCGCTCGCGCCTGACCATCGAATTCGGCGTCAAGGCGACCGCCACGCACCTGGCCGAGGAGGACCAGTCGTTCCAGACGGTCATCGAGAACGTCGATCTCTCCGATTACGACAACACCTTCGCGTCCGGCACCATGGGCGACATCGTCATGAGCGGCCCGACCGTCTTCGGCGACGACGAGGCCATGGGCTCGGTGGCGGGCTACATCAACGGCGTGCAGGTGTTCAGCCAGGAGACCATCGAGGGCCTTGTCAAGACGCGGTACTCGCCGATGGCGGTGCCGCAGGCGAGCCTCGCCGGCATCGCCGGGCTGCGCGCGACCGTGCGCTGGCTGCCCGAGGTGGACCTGGGCGAGATCGGCAAGACCAAGGTCTTCGGCTACGGCCTGCAGTGGGGCATCAACACGGTGGCCCCGACGCTGCCGATCGACATCATGGTCGGCTTCTTCAACCAGACGGTCGAGGTCGGCACGCTGATCGAGACCGACGCCAGCAGCATGTTCGTGGCCGCCAGCAAGGCTTTCCCCCTGGCGACCATCTACGCCGGCTACGCCAAGGAAGACGCCGAGACCGACATCGCCTACACCTACGGCGGCGACGACAGCGCCGTCGCCTTCACCGTCGAGGGCACCCAGGAGAGCCGCTTCACGGTCGGCGCCACGCTCAACGTGCTGGCCAAGCTGAACGTCGAGATGGGCCACGGCGACCTGACCACCTACACTGCGGGCCTGATGTTCGGGTTCTGAGCCCGGCCCGGGGAAAGGAAGACGATATGAACAGCATTCGCGCATTCCTCCGCGGCCGCGGCGCCCTGGCGCTGTTGCTGATGATTCCGGCGGCCCTGCTGGTGGGCGGCTGCGAGAGCGACACCACGGCGCCGCAGGACCAGGCTCCGCCGTTGAACGAACAGGACGCCGCCACGCAGGCGGGCCTGATCGCGATGGCCATCGTGGACGTGGGTCCCGAACTGGTCAATTTCAGCGGACCCGGGAAGACCGAACCGCCCTACAGCCGGTCCTTCACCGGCGACATCAGCGGCACCGTCTACCTGGACTTCCGCCTGGGCGGCCCCAGCGGCCCGCACGCGACCTGGGCGACCGGCACCTGGGCGCGCCTGTTCACCGCGGCGGGCGAACCCCTGAGCATCGCCGTCGGGGAGAGCGGCTCGGCGCAGCTGAGCCTGGACATCACCGGCGACATCAACCGGGTCGCCGACACGGCCGTCATCAACGGCGGCGGGACGTTCAGTTCGGGCCCGTACTCGGCGACGTTCACCTTCACCAACCTGGCCGTCGCCGCAACCGGCTACCCCAGCGGCGGCTCGATGACCTTCACCAGCGGCAGCTTCAGAATGACGGTCGCGTTCAACGGCACGAACCTCGCGACGGTCACGGTGGCGGGTCACGGGACGTGGCGGGTGAATCTCGACACGGGCGCCGTGACGCGGGTGCCCTAGGCGGCGCGGAACGATCCGCACCAAAGCAGGGAAGGGGGCCCCTCCGGGGTCCCCTTCCGCATCTCCGCTGCCACGTCCCGGGCTCCAGCCCGGTTCCTTCCCTTGCCCGGACCGGACCCGGTCGAACGACCGAGAGTCGCTGATCCGGCCTGGAGCCTGCGCCCGACACGACTTTGCGCTGCCCGTGATTGAGGCAGGCGGTCGGTCCCGGGCGGGTGACCGTAGCCGTGGCCATCCGCTTCTGCCGCTCGGTGCGCGGGCGCGCCGGGCCCAAAAGGGCCCCGGCGCGGAACCGCGACGAACGCCATGATCCACCTTCAGGATCGCGCGCGCAAGCGCGAAGGTCGCGCTGCCCGGTCAGCGGCCGGTCCCGCCGATGATGGCGTCCAGCGTGCCGACGACGATCTGCAGGTCCGCCGCCAACGCAGTCATTTCGCGGCTGGCCGCCGCCGATTCCTGCGCGCGGGCCGAGTTGGTCTCCGTCACGCCGCCGATCTGGCCGACGGCGCAGTTGATCTGCTGCAGACCGCCCGCCTGCTCGGCAGCCGAGCGGCTCATCGAGCCGACCAGATCGGCCGCCGTGCGCACGCGCCCGGGG
>VGXH01000149.1 GCA_016873405.1 bacterium | reverse complement strand
GACCACTTCGGCGGCTTCGGCGCGGTCGCACTGGATTGCGCCCCCGTGCCCATGGCCGGAACGCTGCCGCCGCTGGGGGCTTCGCCGGCCGGCGGAGTCGGCTTCGGCAACATCGATCTCTCGGCGCCGGTCGTCCCGGGCACCGTGCCGCCGGCGGTCCCCATCGACGACGGCCGGGACGGCGACGACGACGGCACCGACATCATGGCGACACCGGGCGTGCGGCGCGTCGCGGACATCCTCGCCCAGTCCGACCCCACGCGCGACGAGAAGGACGACGACGGCTGCTTCGAGATCGACTCCGGCGAGGACCTCGAGGCCCTGGTCAGCGAAGCCCTGGCCAAGTCGAAACTCCGGCTGGTCGATCCGGCGCGCCCGGCGCCGCCGGCGGAGCCGGCGGCGACGGGACGCGATCGCGGGAACGACCGCCTGTCGCGGCTTCTCAACGAAGCGCCGACCGGACACGCGGGCGACCGGTCCGCCCAACTCGAGACGATCACCGCGGAGATCGGCGCCGTGGTCGGCGGCAGCGGACAGGCTGCCGACGCCGAGCGCATGTACGAGATGGGCCTCGTCTACCTGGAGATGGGGCTCTACGACCAGGCCTGCGGGAGCTTCCAGACGGCCGCCGCCGACGACGCCTTCGCCGCGCGCGCCCACGAGATGTGGGGCATCACGCTGCAGCGCGCCGGACGCCTGCCGGAGGCCATCAGCGCGCTCCGCGCCGGCCTGGCCCGCGCCGCCGAGGGCTCGCGCGAGCTGCACGGCCTGCGCTACCACCTCGGGCGGGCGCTGGAACAGGCGGGCCGCGCCGACGAGGCCGCCGAGTGCTACCGCGAGATCCGCGCCGCCGATCCCGCCTTCCTGGACGTGGGGCAGAGACTCAAGCGGCTGGTCGTGGTCTGATCCCGACCGGCGCCCGCTGACGGCGACCGCCCGCCCGCCCAGCCGGCGATTGCCCGGCGCCCCGGCGTTGCCTATGATGCCGGGATGACGGAACCCAACCCCACCGAGCGTCCTTCCTCCTCCGTTCGCGTGCCGGTGCTCATGGGCCTGTTCGCGGGCGTGGCCGTGGGCGCCGGCTACCTGTTGGCGGGCGTTCCCAACGTGGAGGCGATGTCGCTCGTGATCGCGCTCGGCGGCGTCGCCCTGGGACCGGTGCGCGGCGCGGTGGTGGGGGCGCTGGCGGCCGCGGTCTACTCGCTGGCCTCGCCGTACGGGCTGCCGTCGCCGCTGCTGCTGGGCGCGCAGATGGCGGGCCTGGGCACCGCCGGCGTCGTGGGCAGCTTCGCCGGTCGTCCGCCGCGTCCGCCGCGTCCGGCGCGGGACGCCGCGCCGGCGGCGGCCTGGCGCGCCTGGCCGCGGGCGGCGCTGGCGGGACTGGTGGTGACCGTGGTCTACGACGTCCTGACCAACCTGGCGCTGCTGCTGAGCTTCGACCTTCAGGAGAGCCTCGTGCTGCGCGGCGCCGTGCCGTTCTTTCTCCTGCACGCGGCGAGCAACATCGCCTTCTTCGTCACCATCTTCCCGGCGCTGGCGCCGCGCCTGGCCTCGCTCGCGCACCAGCGCGTCAGCGGCCGCGCGGCCGTCTTGACGCTGCTGGCGGCCGCCGCCGGGGGCGCCTGGATCCCGGCCTCGCCGGCGCGCGCGCAGACCGACGGCGCGGCGCCGGCGGCCGCCGACACGCTGACCACGGACCGGGCATCCGCGCCGCCGACGGCCGCCGCCGACAGCGCCGGCATCGTCCCGGGCGACGCCGCTCCCGACGCGACCGCCGCGCCCGGCGCGACCGCCGCGCCCGACGCGACCGCCACGTCTGACGCGACCGCCACGCCCGACGCGACCGCCACGCCGGACGCGACCGCCACGCCCGCGACCGCCGACACGCTGCGCGGGCCGCCGGCGCCGGCTCCGCGCGGGCCGCTCGGCTGGAAGCGCCCGCTCTGGGAGCCGTTCGCGCCGACCTTCCTGGCCTGGGCCGAGCGCGACGGACCCTGGCTGCCGTACGTCGACGGCGGCGTCGGCGCCGGAGCGCGGCTCGTGGGCGAGGGCGGCGCGACCTCGCCGCCGCTGGTCGTTCGCGACGGCGTCCCGGTGGGCACCGGCCACCTGCTGGCGGACGACCTGTGGCTGGTCGGCCGCGAGGGCGTCACCGCGCGCGCGGAAGGCCTGGGCGCCGACGGCTGGGGCGGCACCTCGGGACTCGTCACGCTGTCGCCCCTGGACGAAGAGCCGGCGCGCGCGGTCTCCTCGTACCGCGGGATCAAGGGCCGGCACGAGAGCTATTACCGCGGCGTGGAGTTCCTGTCGCCGCGCGCCGATTGGCGGCTGGGTTTCACGTTCGAGGAATCGCTGGACAACGAGGGCTACAACCACACGACGCTGCCGGACGACGTCTTCGACGACCTGCGGCCGGACGCCGGCTTCACCGGCGAGGGCAAGGTCCGGCAGAGCCGCACCCGCATCGAGCGCGTGCTGCCGCAGGGCTCGCTCGCCGTCGAGATCGGCGCCGGCCGTTTGACACGCGACGAACTGACCGCGCTCGACGCCGGCGTGCTCGAAGCCTGGGACCGCAACGCGGCCGTGCGCATGCGCTGGCTCGCCGGCGGCTGGGAGCTGCGGCCGGCGCTCTTCTGGAACGAGCGCGACGTGCAGTGGGGCGGGCGCTGGAGCGGCGCCACGCCGGCGCCGAACCTGCGCCTGCTGGAATCCGGCCGGCAGGGCTTGCGCGTCGACCTGCGTCGCGGACCGGACGGGGCAGCGGTCGCGGGCGCGCCCTCGCCGCCGGCGCTGCTGAGCATCGCGGTCACGGGCTGGACGCTGCGCGACCCCGGCACGCGCCTGGCCTGGGCGGGGGCCGACACGCTGCCGGTCGCGGCCGAGGGCGGCGAGGTGCGGCTGGCCACGGGCGCTGAGCGGGACCTGGGCGGCGCGGTCGCGCGCCTGGAGGTCGGCGTGCTCGGCGGCGGCGGTCTGGGGCCGGGGCCTGACGCGCGGCTGGACTTCGGGCCGCCGGGCGCCGGTACGCCGGGCGCCGGCACGCCGCGCGCCGGTACGCCGGGCGCCGGACCGCTGGAGGTCAAGCCGCCGTGGTCGGCGACGCTCACCTGGGGCGGCCGGTCCCCGCGCGCCGACGAGTTGTGGACGCCCCTGCGCCTGTCCGTCGCCGGGCGGGAACTGGTCGTGCTGCCGCAGCCGGGCCTCGGGCGCGAGAAGTCGTTGCGCGCGGAGGGGCAGGCCCACGCGCGCGCGCTCGGCCTGGACCTTGCGCTGGGGGGCTCGCTGCGCCGTCTGGACGGCGGGATCCAGTGGGTCGCCCAGTCCGACGACCCCGACCGCGGACGCTGGGCCAACGGCCTGGACATGACTTCGTGGCGCCTGGCTGCCGCCGTCGCGCGCGAAGGCCGTTTCGCGGGCTGGCTGCGGCTGAAGGCCGAGGGGACATGGCAGGGTTACGACGTCACCGCCGGCTCGCCGGGCGCGCTGCCGCCCACGAACTGGCAGCGCCTGCGGTTGGACTGGGAGAATCACTTCTTCCGGGAGGACGGGATCCTGCAGTTGTCGCTGCTGACCACGCGGCGGGCGCCGGGGAGCGATCCCTGGGATCTGACCGGGACGGTGGTCCTGCCGGCGCGGGTCAACCACGACCTGCTGGTGGGATTCCGGCTGACGGGGGCGCACCTGGTGCTCGGGTGCCGGAACCTGGCGGGAGACCGGCAGCGGCTGACGGCCGGAGCCCTGAGCCCGGGCCGGGAGCTGGACCTGCGCCTGGAGTGGGCGTTCCGGCAGTAGACGGCGCCGGTCCGCCCCGCCGGCGCCGCGCGGGCCGGCCCGCGGCTCTCGGCCGCCGGCAGGCCGCCGGCCTGCTGGCGGCCCTGGCGCTGCTGGGGGCCGGCCGCCTGGTCCGCCAGGCCCTGCTCGTCGGGCCGGATGGCGCCTGGCGGCAGGAATTGTGGCTGGACGGGCTGCTGGCAGCCGACCCGACCGCCGCCGACGCCGCGCCCTCGCCGACCGTGGCTGCGGACGGCCCAGCGGACGGCCCAGCGGACGGCCCGCCGGACGGCTCTCCGGCCGGCGAAACCGGGCCGGCGGGGTCGGTCGGCGCGGCCCCGGGCGCCGGCGCCTCGGCCGCCACCGCGGCGGGCGCGGCGCCGCCCGCGCGCCGCGGGCGGGCAGCCGCGGCGCGCAAGGGCCCTCCGGTCCCCGTGGACCCGAATACGGCCCCGCTCGACAGCCTGCAGCTTTTGCCGGGGGTCGGTCCTGTCCTGGCCGGCCGCATCGCCGCGGCCCGGGACGCCGGCGCGGTCTTCCGGCAGCCGTCCGACCTGCTCGCGATCAAGGGCATCGGGCCGGCCTCCCTGGCCCGCCTGGCCCCGTTCCTGCGCTTCCGGGCGCCGCCTCCCGCCGCCGCGGCGCCGGACCCGGACGCGGATAATCGGCATTAAGTCCACGCCCTTCCCGACCGATGAGACCTCCGTCACCGCACGGCCGCACCCGGCCCGCGCCTTGCTCCCGTACCGGGACGGCGCGCCCGGCGCCGGTCGCGGCGTCCGGGTCTCGACAGCGGAAGCGGGAATCGCGGCATGAACACCGGCACGTCCACGCCAACCCGGGACAAGATCGCGACGCAGCTTCTGGAGGCGAAGCTGATCGACGAAGCCGGCCTGGCGCGCGCGAAGGAAATCCAGAAGAAGGACGGAGGCTCGCTCGGGCAGGCTCTCGTCCGCGCCGGCGCCATCGATGAATCGGTGTACGTCAACTTCGTCGGCAAGCTGCACAACCTGCCGGTCGTGGACCTGGCGAAGGTCGAGATCGCGGCCGACTGCCTGGACCTGATCCCGGCCGACGTCGCCGGCAAGTTCCAGGTGCTGCCCATCGCCCGCCGCGGCCGCGTGCTGACCGTGGCGATGGCCAATCCGTCGAACATCTTCGCCATCGACGACATCAAGTTCATCACCGGTCTCGACGTGCAGCCGGCCGTCGCCGGCGAGATGGCCATCAAGAAGGCCGTCGACAAGTACTACGCGACCACCGACTCGCTCGCCTCCATCATGGAGGGCATCGAGGACGAGATCGAGCTCGTCGAGGATGCCGGCGACGACGACGTCAGCGCCCAGGAGGGCCAGAACGCGCCGGTCGTCAAGCTGGTCAACACGCTGCTGGCCGAGGCCGTGAAGATGGGGGCCTCGGACATCCACATCGAGCCCTACGAGAAGAACCTGCGCGTGCGCTACCGCGTGGACGGCGTGCTGCAGGAAGTGATGGAGCCGCCCGTCAAGCTGCGCAACGCCATCATCTCGCGCCTGAAGATCATGGCCGACCTGGACATCGCCGAGCGTCGCATCCCCCAGGACGGCCGCATCAAGCTGAAGGTGCTGACCAAGAAGATCGACCTGCGCGTCTCGACCCTGCCCTGCATCTTCGGCGAGAAGGTCGTGATGCGCATCCTCGACAAGGGCAACCTCAACCTCGACCTGGCGGACTTCGGGATGGAGCGCAAGGCGATCGACGACATCTACAGGGCGATCGCGCAACCCTTCGGCATGGTGCTGGTCACCGGCCCCACGGGCTCGGGCAAGACGACCACGCTGTACTCGTGCCTGTCGAAGCTGAACAAGCCCGAGACGAAC
>VGXH01000148.1 GCA_016873405.1 bacterium | reverse complement strand
CAACGTCAGGGGGCTGCCGCTGGCGCGGCTCGGGCTGCTGCTCGGGCAGGCGTTGGCCGGCCGCCACCGGGAGGCGCCGTGAATCCGCTGCCGTTCCCGTTCCCGGTCGTGGCCTGGGACGACGGACGCGTCGTCGTGCTCGAGCAGACGCTGCTGCCGGAGCGCGTCGAGTTCCTGTCCTGCGCGGACGTGCCGGCGCTCTGCGACGCGATCGTGCGCCTGGCCGTGCGCGGGGCTCCGGCCATCGGGATCGCCGCGGCCTACGGACTGGCGCTGGCGGCCCACCGCGCCGCCGCCGCGCAGCCGACCGCCGGCGCGGCGCTGGCGGCCGTGCGCGAGGCGCAGACCCGGCTGGCGGCGACCCGACCGACGGCGGTCAACCTGTTCTGGGCCCTGGACCGCTGCGCGGACCGGGCGCAGGCCCTGGCCGCTGCCGGCGCCGGCCCGACCGACCTGGCCGCCGGGCTGTTGGACGAGGCGCGCCGGATCCACGCCGAGGACCTGGACATGAGCCGGCGTCTGGGCGCCGCGGGGGCCGCGCTGCTGCCGGACTGCGCCACCGTCCTGACCCATTGCAACGCCGGAGGCCTGGCCACCGGCGGCTACGGGACGGCCCTGGGTGTCGTCTACGCCGCGCAGGAGGCGGGCAAGGCCGTGCGCGTGTTCGCCGACGAGACGCGCCCGCTGCTGCAGGGAGCGCGCCTGACCGCGTGGGAGCTGGCCCAGCGCGGCATCGAGGTGACTCTGCTGTGCGAGGGTGCCGCCGGCGCGCTGCTGCGCGGCGGGGTGATCGACGCCGTCATCACGGGCGCGGACCGGATCGCCGCCAACGGCGACACGGCCAACAAGATCGGAACCTACCCGCTGGCGGTCCTGGCCGATCGGCACGGGGTGCCGTTCTACGTGGCGGCGCCGCGTTCCACCTTCGACCCCGATGCGCCCGACGGCGCCGGCATCGCCATCGAGCAGCGGGGAGCCGACGAGGTCCTCCGCTGCGCCGGCCACCGCACGGCGCCGGCGGGGGTGGGGGCCTGGAATCCGGCCTTCGACGTGACGCCCGGCGAACTGATCACCGCCTTCATCACCGAGCGGGGCATCCTGCGCCCGCCGTTCGACGCGGCGCTCGCGGGGTGCGGGCGTCCGTGATCCGGCCGGCGCGGCGCCGCCCGCCGCGCCGCCCGCCGCGCCGCCCGGTCTTGACAGCGCCGTTGCCGGATGCTAAGTTAGCCGACCTGCAACGACCGGATCTGCCAATCGTTCTCGGTCCAGATGGTGCCGGGCCTGTATCGGCTTGACACTTATCTGTATGCAAGGCAACAGGTTACGTGTTTCGTCGCCCGTGCAGGCGCGAGGGTGTCCCTGCGCGCGCGGCGGATGTTCTCCGGGGGCGGAACCCGCGCGCACCGGTGCGCGGGGGCCCGCCATGGACCAGTTGAGGGAGTGAGCCTCGTGAAGACCTACGTGATGAAGCAGGGCGAGATCGCCAAGGACTGGCTCGTGATCGACGCCAAGGACGTGCCCGTCGGCCGCCTGGCGACCCAGGTCGCGACCTACCTGCGCGGCAAGCACAAGCCCACTTTCACGCCCAGCCTGGACATGGGGGACAACGTCATCGTCCTGAACGCCGCCCAGGTCAAGCTGACCGGGCTCAAGGCGGAGAAGAAGACGTACGTGCACCACACGGGCTACACCAGCGGCCAGCGCTTCACGCCGGTCAGCAAGCTCGTGGCCGCCGGCCGTCCCGAGGAGATCATCCTGCGCGCGGTCAAGGGCATGCTGCCCAAGACCAAGCTGGGCCGCGCGCAGCTGACGAACCTGCGCGTGTACGCGGGCGCCGAGCACCCGCACCAGGCGCAGCAGCCGAAGCCGGTGAGCATCTAGTTTCCGTCACGGCGACAACCGCGTCCGCCCGGGGCGGCCGCACCGTCATCACCAAGGAGCGCACGTTGGAAGAAAGGTATTACGCCACCGGCCGCCGCAAGACCGCCGTGGCCCGGGTGTGGCTGACGCAGGGCAGCGGCAAGGTGCGGGTCAATGACCGCGCCGTGGAGGAGTACTTCGGCGAGGCGGTGCGCGAGCAGGCGCTGCGCCCGCTGGCGACCCTCGGCATCCAGGGCGACTTCGACGTCTGGTGCACCGTCAAGGGCGGCGGCATCAGCGGGCAGGCGGGCGCGCTCCGTCACGGCCTGGCGCGGGCCCTGGTCGTGGCCAACGAGGACTACCGCGCCACGCTGCGCCGCGGCGGCTACCTGACGCGCGACTCCCGCATGGTCGAGCGCAAGAAGTACGGCCGTCCGGGCGCCCGCAAGCGCTTCCAGTTCTCCAAGCGCTAGTCCGCCGGCGGCGGTCCGACGGGGCCGCGACGGGGGACCGGTGCTGGAACCGACGATCCGGCGGCCGCCTGGTGCGGACCGCCGGATCGCATCACACACCCGGCCGGAGGGGTGGGGGACGGTGGCGGCGACGGACGCGTTCCGGAGTCGCTTCCCCTGCGCCGGCGAAGGCCGGGGAGGCATAACCTGCATCACTGCCGGGAGGCGATCATGGCCAACGTCGGACTGAGGGACCTGCTCGAGGCGGGCGTCCACTTCGGTCACCAGACCCGCAAGTGGAACCCCAAGATGAAGCCCTACATCTTCATCGCGCGGGGCGGCATCTACATCATCGACCTGCAGCGCACCCTGCGCGCCCTGAACCAGGCGCAGGACTTCCTGCGCACGGTCGGCGCCAAGGGCGGCACCGTGCTGTTCGTCGGCACGAAGAAGCAGGCCAAGATCGCCATCAAGGAGATGGCCGACCGCGTGGACATGCCCTACGTGACCGAGCGCTGGCTCGGCGGCATGCTGACCAACTGGCAGACGATCTACAAGAGCGTGCAGAAGCTCGAGGAGATCGAGGCCATGATGCGCGACGGCCGCATGGAGAACTTCTCGAAGAAGGAACAGCTCGAGTTCAGCCGCCAGTACGAGAAGCTGAACACGAACCTCGGCGGCATCCGCAAGATGAAGAAGCTGCCGGACGCCGTCTTCGTGGTCGACACGGCCGAGGAGGAGACGGCGGTGCGCGAGGCCAACAAGCTGGGCATCCCGGTCATCGGCATCGTCGACACCAACTGCGACCCGACGCTCGTGCGCTACCCGATCCCGGGCAACGACGACGCCATCCGCTCGATCATGCTGTTCACGCGGACCGTCGCCGAGGCCATCGAGGAAGGGCGCCGCACCGGCGCCGAGGGCCGCGACCGCGCCGTGACCATGGCCGCCGCCGTCAAGGACAACCTGGCCAGCGCCTCGCTGGATGCGGACGCCCTGCGCATCGACGCCGCGGTCCGTCCCGCCGGCGACGGCGAGGCCACGGCCGGCGCCGACTGAGCGAACCTGACCGCCCCCCGGTCCCGCGCGGGCCGGCGGGCGTGACGATACCACGGCCGCCCACGCGGCCTGCCTGGTCCCCGCGGCGCCCGCGCGCCCCGGCGCCACACCTGGAGGAGTCATGGAAATCAGCGCCAAGATGGTCAAGGAACTCCGCGAGGCCACGAACTGCGGCATGATGGACTGCAAGAAGGCGCTCGCCGAGTGCGGCGGCGACATGGACAAGGCCGTCGAGTACCTCCGCAAGAAGGGCATCGCCTCGGCCGCCAAGAAGGAGGGCCGCGCAACGAGCCAGGGCATCGTGGGCAGCTACATCCACATGGGCGGCAAGGTGGGCGTGCTGGTCGAGGTGGCCTGCGAGACCGACTTCGTGGCCCGCACCGACACCTTCCAGGAGTTCGTCCACAACGTCGCCATGCACATCGCCGCGGCCAAGCCGCTGGCCGTGACCCGGGACGAGGTCGACGGGTCGCTGGTCGAGAAGGAGAAGGAGATCTACGCCGCCCAGATGCGCGAGCAGGGCAAGCCCGAGGCGATGATCGAGAAGATTGTTGTCGGCAAGGTGGACAAGTACTACAGTGACGTGGTCCTGCTCGAGCAGAAGTACGTCAAGGACCCCGACCTGACCGTCGAGGACTACCTCAAGTCGATCATCGGCGCCCTCGGCGAGAACATGCAGATCAAGCGCTTCGCGCGCTTCGAAATCGGCGGTTAGCCCGTCGCCCCTGGAGCCCGGGCCCTGCCGCCCGGGCTTCTTTTTTTGCGTGGCGGCGAGGCCGCCGCGGCTCCGTCGCGGCCGCTGCATCCCCGCCGGAAAGGTGCCGACCGGTGAAGTTCACGAGGATCCTGCTCAAGCTCAGCGGCGAGGCGCTGATGGGGGACGGCGAGCAGTACAGCCACGCCCAGCTCTCGGCGCTGGCCCAGGCCATCGCGCAGGTCGTGCAGGCGGACGTGCAGGTCGGCATCGTGGTCGGGGCGGGCAACCTGTTCCGGGCCCGTTCGGCCAATCTCGAGATCGTCGACCGCGTGACGGCCGACAACGTGGGCATGCTGGCGACGATCATGAACGCCGCCATCGTGCGCGACTACCTGCGCGGCGAGGGCCTCCAGAGCCAGATCCTGAGCCCGCGCGAGGTGAGGCCGCTCACGCGCTCCTTCGCCCGCGACGAGGCGATCGGCCTGCTGCAGCGCGGCCAGGTGCTGGTCTTCGCCGGCGGCACCGGCAATCCCTACTTCACCACCGACTCGGCCGCCGCTCTGCGCGCGCTGGAGATCAGCGCCGACGCCCTGCTCAAGGGCACGCAGGTCGACGGCGTGTACGACAAGGACCCGCACCGGCACGCCGACGCGCGGCGTTTCGACGCGCTGACCTACGACGAGGTCGTGGCCCGCCGCCTGCAGGTGATGGACCTGACGGCGGTCACGCTCTGCGCCGAGCAGGGGCTGCCCGTGTTCGTGTTCGACATCACCGACCCCGCCAGCCTGGTGGCGGTGATCGAGGGACGCCAGAAGGGAACCTGGATCCGCAAGGAGTCGCAGTCATGAGCGCTGAAGTGAAGGAAGCCGCGGAACTGGCGATGGAAGAGGCGATCGACGGCGTCAAGCAGCGTCTGCACCGCATCCGCACGGGCAAGGCCTCGCCGGCGCTGCTCGACGGCGTGAAGGTCGAGTACTACGGCGCGATGACGCCGTTGATCCAGTTGGCGACCGTCGCCGCGCCGGAGCCGCGCCTGCTGGCGGTCAAGCCCTTCGACCGCGCCGCCATCAACGCCATCGAGCGGGCGATCCAGGCCGCGAACCTGGGCCTGAACCCGTCGAACGACGGCATGATGATCCGCCTGCAGGTGCCGGAGCTGACCGGCGAGCGCCGCAAGGAGCTGGCCAAGCAGGCCCGCGACTGCGGCGAGGACGGGAAGATCGCCGTGCGCCGCGCCCGCCAGGAGGCCAACGACGAACTCAAGCGCGAACTGAAGGACGGCGAGGTCACCGAGGATGAGGCGCACAAGGACCGCGAAGAGGTCCAGAAGCTGACCGACAAGTACTGCGCCCTGGTCGACGCGGTGACCGAAGCCAAGCAGAAGGAAATCACGGAGCTGTAACCGGTGTCCGCGACTCCAGGCAGCGGGGCGCTCGAGCGCCTCGACGAAGACGCGCTGCTCGAGGCCGTGCGCGGGCGCGGGCGCGTGCCCAGGCATGTCGCCGTGATCATGGACGGCAACGGGCGTTGGGCCCGCAAGCGCTGCCTGCCGCGGGTGGCGGGCCATCGG
>VGXH01000147.1 GCA_016873405.1 bacterium | reverse complement strand
GGGGATCGACCGTCACGTGCTCCCACCGCCAGGACACGCCGGCGTTGCGCGCGGCGAAGCTGTAGACCTCGACGCCGTCGACCTCGACCGTGAAGTCGGCGTTGGCCGACCAGTAGACGCTGCCCTGCGTGGCGAAGTGCAGGTCCTCGCCCGCGCCGACCGGCCAGGAGAACGAGAGGCGCTCGTCCTGCACCACGGCGTCCTGCCAGGCCACCCGCGCGGCCGCCCGGCCCGAATAGGGGGCCTGGGTGTCGCGGATCCAGGTGTGCGCGGCGTCGGTCGTCGACAGCGTCCAGCCCGCCGGCGGGAACGCGCCTTCGAAGCCCTCCAGCGTGGCGCTCTTCGCGGAGGTCCACGGGGCCTGTCCGGCCGGGGCTTCCTTCGGCGGCAGCTTGCCCGCCTGCGCGCTGGAAGTGCACAGGACCAGGATCGCCAGCAGCAGGAACATCGTCTTCATCGTCTTCCTCCAGCCCCCCGGCCGCCGCTGTGGACGGAACAAGACAACCGGCCGCGCGGGGGGGCGGCGGCCGGTCAGGCGTCATGCCACGAACTTCAGGGAGATTCCATCTCGTACGCTGATGATACGACAACCGGGGGGGCAACGCAAGCGAACTCGTGCTCTGGTGCGGTTTTAACGTGGCGTGTGGTCGTGGCCGGCGCCCCCGCGGGGGGCCGAATCGGGCTCTGTCGGGCGCCCCGGCGCGTGTTCCGTGGCCCCGGCGCCGGTTTCGCCCGGATGCTGCGGGTCGGACGTCTGCGGCACCAGATCGCCGAACGGCCGGAAGCCCCCGCCCTGGGTCGCGGCGGCCGGCGCGGGCCTCAGCGGGTGCTCGCGCAGCACGGTGATCGTGATGCGGCGGTTGGCCGGCGCCAGCGGGCTGGACGGGGCGGCCAGGCGGCCGTCCCCGTAGCCGACGACGCTCTCGAACCGCTCCCGCCCCAGGCCACGCGCCTCCAGGCGCCGCCGCGCGGCGTTGGCGCGATCGGTCGACAGCTCCCAGTTGGTGTAGGGGACGCCGGGCGGATAGGGCCGCGCGTCGGTGTAGCCCTCGATGCGCACGCGGTTGCTCAGCCCGCGCAGGCTCGCCGCGATCGCGTCGAGCGTCTTCTCGAACACCGGGTTCAGCTTCGCGCTGCCGACGGCGAACAGCTCCTGCTGCGCGTCGTCGGTGATGTCGATCACCAGGCCGTCGTCGCCCAGCGTGATGCTGATCTGGTCCTTCATCTCGCCGAGGCTGACCGCGCCGTCGGCGCCTTCGCCTTCGCCCTCACCCTCGCCTTCGCCCTCGTCTTCACCGGCGCCCTCGCCCGTGCCGGAGACGCCCTCGAGGCCTTCGTTGAGCGCCTCCTGCAGTTCCTGCGCGGCCATCTCCAGCGCCGTCGTCTCGGCGACGATGGCGTTGTGCACGGGATTGGCCATGAAGCCGGGCCCGCCGGTGAAGCTGCCGGTCACCGCGTTGCCGCCGTCCTTGAACGGACCCTCCGAGCGGAAGTACTGCGCGATGGCCTTCTTCTGTTCCGGTGAGGACGCCGCCAGGATCCACATGAGCATGAAGAACGCCATCATGGCGGTCGTGAAGTCGGCGTACGCGACCTTCCAGGCGCCGCCGTGGTGGCCGCCCCCGTGGCCGCCGTGCCCGTGGTGGGCCCGGCGCCTGCCGCCCTTCTTCTCGCCCGACATCGGTGCGCGTTCCCCCGTGCGTCAGCCGGCGCTAGACGCGCGACTTGATGGAGTTGACGGCCTCGGCCACGTCGACCGAGGTGGGCCGGTCGGCGGTGTAGATGACGCGCCGGACCTGCTCGATCGCCGTGCGCGGCGAGGCGCCCTGCGCCGAGCTGATCAGGCCGACCATCATGCACTGCATGTACTTGTTCTCGTCGCGGCCGATCGCCTCGACGGCGGCGGCCAGCGGCTGGAAGAACCCGTAGGACAGGAGGATACCCAGGAACGTGCCGACCAGCGCGGCCGCGACGTGGTGGCCCAGCACCTCGGGCGGACCGTCGAGGTGCGACATCGTCACGATGATGCCCATGACTGCGGCCACGATGCCCAGGGCCGGCATCGCGTCGCCGACCTTCGCCAGCGCCGTCGGCGGCTGCGCGGTCTCTTCCTGCTGCGTCGCCATGTCGGACATCATGATGTGTTCGGCGTCGCCGGCGTCGGTGCCGTCGATCAGCAGCTTGAGCGAGTCGCAGAAGAAGGTGACGGCTTTCCGGTTGCCGAGGAACTTCGGGTAGTTCTGGAAGGTGGCGCTGGCCATCGGGTCGGCGACGTCCTCTTCCAGCGCGAGCAGGCCGTTCTTGCGCATTTTCGAGAAGACCTCGAACTGCATGGTCAGCAGTTCGATGTACGTGGCCTTCGTGTACGGCGAGCCCTTGAAGATGATGGGCATCGCCGTGCCCAGGGCCTTGAGCACCTTGACCGGCGTGCCGATCAGCACGATGCCCAGCGCCGCGCCGCAGATCGTGACCAGCTCGGCCGGCTGGTACAGCGTGCCGAACGGGCCCTTGGCCATGGCGAAGCCGCCAAGCACCGAGCCGATGACGACGAAGATGCCGATGATCGCCAGCATGGCGGAGTCGATCCTTCCGGGGCAGTCGCCGCTCCGCGGCCGGTCCGGCGCACCTCGCGCCCGATCCCGCCCCGCCGGTTTGATCGGCCCGCGCCGGTCCGGCTTGAGCCCAGAAAACCCGCGCCGGGTCCGGATCCCGTTTGCAAATCAGAAGTTGCAGGATGGTGAGGTGGAACCCGCCGCCTCCGGCCGGAAGGCGGGCGGCGCACCGGCGGGGCCGGCCGGCCCGGGTCGCGCAGCGAAACCCGGGCCGGCCGTGCGCGGCGGTCGACCGCGCGCCTACGGGGCGGTGCCGGCCCGACCGGCCGTCAGGGCCTCGATCCGGGCGGCCAGGTCCGGGCGCGCGGCGGCCAGGGCCTTGCCGTCCCGACGCACGCGGCGCGAACCGTCGCGCCCGAGCGGCAGCTTCACCCCCTCGCGCAGCAGCACGAACAGCAGCATCAGGCAGGCGTCCTCCTCGTCGAAGCCCTCGTCGAAGCTCTCGTCGATCAGCGCGCGCATCGCGTCGATGAGCTCGGCCGGCACGCCGCAGTCCGCGAGGCGGTCCAGGGCGCGGCGGCTGACGGCCTGACGCAGCACGATCTTGTCCGCCGCCATGGGCGCCGGAGGCGCCCAAGCGGCCGAGCGGCTGAAGCGGGGGCCCAGCGGGGCCCGGGCCGACAGCTCCGCGTGGATCATCCCCAGCCCGCCCCACCCCGCCGCCGGCATCTGCGGCACCTTGCGCAGCGCCGGCTGGCCGTCGGTCTTCTCGTTCTCGTCGCGCAGGGCCACCATCAGGCACGACGTCCACGGGCTCAGCAATTGGCAGCGCACAGCCAGGTCCACCAGCGCGGGATCGGGCCGGTCGCCGGCCAGGCCCCGCTCGTCGACCGCCGCGCGCAGCTCGGCCGCGCCCAGCAGGCGCTCGAGCAAGCCGGCCTGCGGCGCCGCGCCGGCGGCGCCGTCGAGGCGGCGCACCGGCGCCGCGACGGTGACGGACGCGCCCGTCCTCAACCCGCAGCGCACCGCCACCTCGCCGGCCGCCCCGCCGCGCAGGCGCGCCAGCAGATGCACGGTGTCGCCGGCGAAGAGGCCGCCCTCGCGGTCCCGCCGTTCGGCGAGCACGGCGCCCGGCCACTGCACGGACAACTCCGTCACCCGCGGCTGGAACAGGCGCTGGAAGTGGCGATGGATGCGGGCGGCGACGTCGTCGCCGGGGGTAACGAACTCGGCGGCGCCGCCCGTCTGCTCGCTCAGGCGGCTGAGCAGGCTCTCGCCCGGCGCGCAGCCCACCCCGACGGTGAAGACGCGGCCGCCGGCGGCGCGCGCCTTCGCCACCAGCGCGTCGTCGTGCAGTTCGCCGTCGGTCACCAGCAGGACGTCGCCCTGCCGGCCGTCGGCGTCGCGCCGGGCCAGCAGCGGCAGCAGCGCGGCGCCCAGCTCGGTGCCGCCCATGTCGGCGTGGATGGTGCGGACGGCCTCGCGCGCCGTGGCGATCGCCTCCGGCGTGCCGGGCAGCGACTCGGCCGTGACGTGGCGCCAGGTGCTGCCGAAAGCCACGATAGCGAACCGGTCCTGCGGACGCAGCGAGTCGAGGATCCGCCGCAGCGCGGCGCGCGCCTGGCGGATCGAGTCGCCGGCCATCGAGCCTGAGCAGTCGACCAGGATCTTGACGAAGCGGCCCTCCGGCGCCGTGGGCCGGCCCGCGTCCGGGCAGAAGCTCAGCAGCACCAGCTGCGCGTCGCCGGCCGCCGCCGGCTCGCCGCAGGCGGCGGCTGCCGCGGGCGCGGCGCGGCGCAGGTGCAGCACGATGTCGCGGTCCATGGCGCTGGTGGCCGCATCGGCGAAGCGGATGATCGCCTGGTCGGCCTGGCGCTCGACGGCCACTTCGTGCGTGGGGCAGGTGATCTCGGCCTCCCGCAGCGCGCCGCGGATGCAGGCGCGGAACTCGGCTTCGTGGCGCGCGAAGAGGTTGGTTTCGGGCGCCTCGTGCGGCTGCAGGCCGGCCTGCGCCGGGTCGCCGTAGCGCGGCGCCACGACCGTGGGCAGCGCGAAGCGCAGCGTGCCGGACTGCCAGTACTGGAGCTGCGCGTAGCGGTAGGTCAGGGCCGCCGTCTCGCCCGGCAGCAGGTTGCCCACGTTGACGGTGTACAGGCCCGGGCTCGCCTCGCGCAGCAGGATCGCCGCGTCGCCGTCGGCCACGGCCTCTTCGTAGCTGCTTTCGGCCTGAGGCGCCGGCAGGATCCGTCCGACCAGGTCGCGCCCGCCCAGCTTCGCGGTGAACGACAGCAGCGTCGCCCCGCGCGGCACGGGGAAGGTGTAGACGGCCTCGATGGGCTCACACTCGCGGTTGGCGAAGACCTGGCGGACCTCGACCTGCGCCAGCAGGTCGTCCAGCACGGCCTTCAGCGACACGGCCTCGAGCACGGGGGCGGACGGGCCCGGGATACAGGTCAGGACGGGGGCGGCGGCGGCGTTCGCGGGGTAGGCGCTCTTCATGATCACTCCTTGCCGGACCGGATGCGGTCGGCGGCCTGGACACAAGCGACCGCCAGCCGGCGCAGCTGCTCCGGCGACAGTCCCGCGCGGCCCGGCTCGATCAACAGCTCGAGGCCTTCGGCCAGCGCGACATGGCTCCACACTTCGACATCTCCCGGACGACGCGGGACCGGCGGCACGTCGTCGTCGTCCGCGCGACGACGCACCAGTTCAGCGATCCGCTCGAGCGACAGGCCCGCCGCCTGCCAGCGCCGGACGGCCAGCAGCTGCTCGAGGTGGCGATGCTCGTACCAGGCGCCGCGGCGCACGCCCTCGGGCCGGTCGACGACGCCTTCCTGGATCCAGTAGCGGATCGTGCGCGGCGGCAGTCCGGTCAGGCGCGCCAGGTCCTCGAGGCTGAACCGGGTGGCCTCGGGTTCCGGAGACTGCGTCGTCGTCATGGCTCGGCTCCTCGCGCCCGGGTTGGCGGTGACAGGGATTATGATACACTTATACTGTCGTTAGTCAATGGCTAAAATTAGGAAAACGCGCACCAAGGCCTTAACTGTATGTCATGATGAAAGTTAAGAATGATGACGGCCCCGCGGACACCTGCCCGCGGGGCCGTTTACGACCGTTGCTGTCCCGGTCAGCCTGGGG
>VGXH01000146.1 GCA_016873405.1 bacterium | reverse complement strand
GCCATGCCGCTGCTGGACGCCGGGCAGGCGGACCGTGTGCGGGCCGAACTGCGGGGGCGCGTGGCGGCGGCGGCTTTCCGCTGGTGAGCAGGTTCGGGGTTTGCGTTTCCGACCGGAAGCGCTAGCATGGCCCCGCACTGGCGACGCCCGGAGGGCGTCCCCTGCAAGCGTGGTCGCAAGGCGGCCTGAACCCCTTCGTTAAGGAGCGCCCCATGCGCAAGCTGATCCTGATCGCCCTGCTCGCCACCGTCGCCGCCGCCCCTGCCCTGGCGGTGGACTACAGCGAGACCAAGTACTACGGCCACGTCCAGGTCATCTTCCCGTCCGGGGACTGGAGCGACTTCGCCAAGCTCGGCTTCGGACCCGGCGTGGGCATGGTCTTCAAGCACACCGAGACCATGGCGATCGGCCTGGAGGCCTCGTACCTGATGTTCTCGCTCGAAGACATCCCGGGCGCGGACATCAGTTGGAGCATGATCCCGGTTCTGGCGGTCGGACACTACCATCTGGAGAACTCGTCGGCCTACCTGTTGGGCGGCCTGGGCCTGGCGTTCGCCTCCTCCAAGATCGACTTCGCGGCCTCGAACACCCACGACATCGACGACTCCGAGAGCGAACTGGCGATCACCTTCGGCGCCGGCATCAACGCCACCCCCAAGATGTTCTTCGAGGGCCGCTTCAACGCCATCAGCGACGCCAACTCGCTGGGGCTGCACATGGGGATGCGCTTCTAGCCCGGACTATTCACGAAGGTCCGGCTGCGGCTGGTCAATTGCCCTTCTGCGAAGGCGAAATCCGGTCTCCGCGAGGTCAACGTACCGCATCGGGTACGCCTCCCTCGCGGAGACCGGATTTCGCCTTCGCAGAAGGACAATCTCCTCACCCTCGCTCGGACCTTCGTGAATAGTCCGGGCTAGCGCCCCCGCGCCCACCCCTCGGGCAGCGGCACCTTGAGCACGACCTTGTGGATCACGTCGTCCCCCACCAGCGGGAGGTGCAGGTCCGTCGGCAGGAAGAGCGCGAACTGCCCCGGGCGCAGGTGCAGCCAGACCTGGGGCGCGCCCGCGAAGAACTGCAGGTCTGCCGCCGGATCCCAGGCCGTGTCCGGCAGGGCGTGCAGGTCCAGGGGCGCCCAGCCGATCGACTCGCGCCCGCCCAGCAGCACCTGGATGTCGGCGTGGCGGCGGTGGGCCTCGAGGCGGCCTTCGCCGGCGTGGCGCGCGCGCTGGCGGCTGACGGTGGCGTAAACGCCGCGCAGCCCCGCCTCGTGGCGGCCGTCGTCAAGCGCCTCCAGCCCGGGCTGCCGCAGAAAGGTCAACGCGTCGGCGAACGGGCCGGGCAGGGCGGCCAAGACGTCCAGCCGGTCCAGGACGTCCAGGATCATGCGGCCTCTCCCGCGCGGGACGCGGCGCTCGCCGTCACGCGCCCGGCTCCGCCAGCAGCTCGTCCAGCAGCGCGCGGGCCCGGCGCAGGTGCGGGATCACGATCGAGCCGCCGACGATCAGGCCCACGTCGAAGATCTCGAGGATCTCCGCCTCCGTGACGCCCTCTTCCACGCAGCGGATGGTGTGGTAGGCGATGCAGTCGTCGCAGCGCAGCACCAGCGAGGCGGCCAGGCCGGCCATCTCCTTGGTCCGGGCCGGGAGGGCCCCGTCCTTGTAGGTGGCCGTGTCCAGGTTGAAGAACCGCTTGGTGGTCATCGTCGCGGTGTCGAGGACGCGCGCGTTCAGGCGCTCGCGCTCCTCGCGAAAGGCTTGCAGGCGGCCGCTCATCGTCGGATCCTTTCGAACTCGTGGCGCGGCCGGCGACGAGCCGACCGGTCGGGCACGATACCATGGCCGCGCCGCCGGCCGCAACCGGACCGGCCGCCCGCCGCGGCCGCGCGAACACCGACCGCCCGCCACAGGAAGGACGGCCATGCTCCATCCCGCTCCCGCGACCTGGACGCCTGCCGAGGCGCGCCTGCTCGCCCGCCTGCGCACGCCGCTGCGCATCCAGGAGTTCCTCAACGGCTTGCGCTACGACAAGGACTACCGGGCGCGCTCGCCGCGGCGCGTGATGCGCGAGCGCAAGGCCGCCTGCTTCGACGGCGCGATGTTCGCGGCCGCGGCCCTGCGGGAGCTGGGCCACCGGCCGCGGCTGGTCGACCTGCGCGCCTGGAACGACGACGACCACGTGCTGGCCGTGTTCACCGTGGACGGCCGCTGGGGCGCCGTCGCCAAGTCGAACACGACGGTGCTGCGCTTCCGCGAGCCGGTGTACGCATCGCTCAGGGAGCTGGTCATGTCCTACTTCGAGGTCTACTTCAACACCGTCGGCCAGAAGACCCTGCGCAGCTACTCTCGCCCGCTGGACCTCTCCGCGCTGGACCGCCGCGGCTGGCAGGTGGATGAGAACGACCTGGACTGGATCGCCGACCGTCTCGACGCGCGGGAGCATCTGCCGGTGGTTACGCCGGAACAGGTGCGCCGCCTGGCGCCCGTGGACCCGGACCTGATGCGGGCGGGCTTCCTGGGCGCGGTCAAGGCGGGGCTGTTCCAGGCGCGGAAGCGCCGGCCCGTGGCCTGACTGGCGCCGGGGGGCGGCGGCGGCGACCTTTGCGCCGCGCCCGGCGTGGGTTCGCGTGTTAGTGTCCTGAGTCGGAAATACGCGGCTCTTTCGGCGAGTCATCCCGGCGCTCGGCAAGGCGCGCCGGCGAGGGCGTAGCCCACCTACGCCGAGGAGGAGCAACGCGGCCGAGCGTCGGGAGGGCCGCCGAAAGAGCCGCGTATTTCCGACTCAGGACACTGGGATGCCGCGGCGTTCGGGGACCGTCGCCGCCGGACCGGTCCCGACCAACCCGACGATCACCGGAGGATCGCCATGCGTTTCGCTTGCCCCGGCCGCCTCGTGGCGGCGACCGTCCTCTGCCTGTTCCCGGCGGTCTTCCCGGCGATGGCCGCCGACGCCACCGCCGACGCCATCGCCGTCGCCGACACCGTCGCCGTCGAGCGGTGGCTGGTCCTGGGCCCCTTCGCCGCGCCGCTGCCGGCCCTGGCCCTGGCCGACTCCGCGTCGACCGGGGGCTCGGCCGAACTGCTGGCTCAACCGCCGGTGGCGGCGGCCCGCCTGTGGCCGCGGGCCGGCCAGACCGTGGCCCTGCCGGGCGGCGAGGCGGCGACCTGGCGCGAAGCGCCGGCGCCCGGCGGTCGGCTGGGATTGCCGGGAACGGCGTCGGGCCGCGCCTGGACCATGCTGGTCTCCTACGTGTCCAGCGACGCGTTCACGGGCGCCGGGCTGGCGATCGAGACGTCGCAGCCGTTCACCGCCTGGCTGGACGGCGATAAGGTGGCCGGCCGCGCCACGGCGGACTCGTCCGCGGCGGCGGTGAAGGCCGACCTGAAGCTGACGCAGGGCAAGCACGCGCTGGTCGTGTGCGCGCTGGCCGAGCCGGCATCCGGGACCTGGTCGCTGGCCGCCCGGCTGACGCCCGCGGCGGCTGGCGTGACGCTGGCGGCGGACTGCTCGCCGCGCCATCCGGCGCGCATCACGGACTACCTGGACAACCCCGCCATCTCCGGCGTGGCGCTGTCGGCCGCCGGCGATCTGGTGGCCGTCACCATGCGCCGCCCGGAGGTCCCCGCCCCCGACAGCGAGACCTGGGTGGAGATCCGGCGCGCCGCCGACGGCGCCCCGGTGCGCACGATCCGCGGCGACCACGCCGGCAGCTTCACCTGGGCCGCGACGGGACGGCGCTTCAGCTACGTGACCGTGCGCGAAGACCGCTCCACGCTCTGGGTGGACGACCTGGACGGCGGACCGGCGCGGCCGCTGCTGCGCGACGTCGAGAACCTCGGCGACCACCGCTGGCTGCCCGGCGGCAAGGCCATCGTTTTCACGCTCGGCGGCGAGGCGGCCAAGGACCCCGACGGCGTCAAGCGCCTGCGCGGGCTGACCGATCGCTGGCCGGGCACGCGTTCGGTCGGCTCGCTCCACGCGGTCTCGGTGGCCGACGGCACGACGCGCCGCCTGACGGCCGGCCGCTGGTCCTGCGGCGTGCAGGACGCCGCGGCCGACGGGCGCCGCCTGCTGGTGACCCGCTCGGTGCGCGACGACGCGCGCTTCCCGTTCAACGAGGACGAGTTGTACGAACTGGACGCCGTCACGCTGGCCGCCACGAAGCTGCTCGCGGTGCCGCGCGGCGTCACGGCGCGATACGGGCCGCGCGAGGGCACCCTGGTGCTCAAGGCGGGACCGTCGGCCTTTGGCGGCGTGGGCCGCGACCTGCCGGATGACCGCGTCCCCAACGACTACGACGACCAGCTGTTCCTGCTGGACCGCGCCACCGGCGCGGTGACGCCCATCACCCGCGACTTCGACCCCTCGATCGAGTCCTTCGCCTGGTCCCCGCGCGCCGGGCGGCTGTTCGCCACCGCCACCGACACGACCGCCGTGGGCCTCTACGCCTGGGATCCGGCGCGGCCGGACTGGAAGTCGGTGCCGGCCGGGGTCGAGGCGGTCAAAGGGCTCGACCTGTCGGCGGACGGATCGCGCCTGGCCTGGTACGGCGAGGATGCGCTGCGCCCGGAGCGCGTCTTCACGCTGGACCTCGCCCGCAAGGGCGCCAAGCCCCTGGAGTTCGCGGCGCCGGCCGGCGAGGCGCTGGCCGACGTCGAGTTCGGCCGCCACGAGACCTGGAACTTCACCACCACCGGCGGCACGCGCATCGTGGGCGACGTCCACTACCCGCCCGGTTTCACCACGGACGGCGACCGCAGGTGGCCCTGCATCGTCTTCTACTACGGCGGCACGTCACCCGTCTCGCGCGAGTTCGGCGGCCGCTACCCCAAGAACCTCTGGGCCGCGCACGGCTACGTGGTCTACGTGCTGCAGCCGAGCGGCGCCACCGGCTTCGGGCAGGAGTTCTCCTCGCGGCACGTCAACACCTGGGGCCTTGGCTCGGCCGACGACATCATCGAGGGCACGCGGCGGTTCCTCGCAGCGCATCCGTTCATCGACCCGGAGCGGGTCGGCTGCATCGGCGCCAGCTACGGCGGCTTCATGACGATGCTGCTCTTGACGAAGACCGACCTGTTCGCCGCCGCCGTCTCGCACGCGGGCATCAGCGCGCTGTCCAGCTACTGGGGCGAGGGCTGGTGGGGCGTCGACTACAGCACGGTGGCCACGGCGGGGAGCTACCCGTGGAACCGGCCCGACCTCTACGTCGAGCAGAGCCCGCTCTTCCACGCCGACCGCATCACGACGCCGCTGCTGCTGCTGCACGGCGCCGGCGACACCAACGTCCCGGTGGGCGAGAGCGACCAGATGTACGCGGCGCTGCGGGTGCTGGGCAAGGAAGTCGAGTACGTGAAGGTGGACGGGCAGAACCACTGGATCCTCAACTACCCGCAGCGCGTGCTGTGGATGCGGACGATCATCGCCTGGTTCGACCGCCAGTTGAAGGGCGAACCGGGCTGGTGGGATCATCTCTACGGCGGCGAGGGGGACTTGCGATGACCCCGACCCCGACCGCGCCCCGCGCGGAGGCGAAGGGCGGCCGCGCGCCCTGGTACCCGTACCTGCTCGCGTTCTGCTCGGGCATGTCGATCATGGCGGTCGAACTGAGCGCGTCGCGCCTCGTGGCGCCGGTCTTCGGCAGTTCGACGTACGTGTGGACGAACATCATCGGCGTGATCCTGATCGCGCTGTCGGTCGGCTTTT
>VGXH01000145.1 GCA_016873405.1 bacterium | reverse complement strand
GGCCTTCGCGACCGGGATGGCGCCGGTGATGCGCCGCAACTTGACCGGTTACGGCATCGACCGCGACCGCTACTGGGAGCACAGCCTGACCTCGGCCATGGCCGCGGGCGTGGTCATGGGCCGCCTCGGCGGCGGCGACCGCGCCTGCGAGGCGTTCACGGCCGGACTGGTGCATGACATCGGCATGCTCGCGCTGGACGCCCACCTGGTGATCGAGGGCATGCGGTTGGTGCCTGCGTTCCCGCTCTTCAACGTCGCCGAGCGCGAGCGCGAGGCGCTCGGCTTCGACCACTGCGACGCCGGCGGGCTGCTGGCCGCGAACTGGGGCTTCCCACCGCCGCTGGGCAACGCGATCGCGCACCATCACCGCCCCTGGGACGCGCCCGGCGACGGCGACCTGGCGGCCGCGGTGCTCGCCGGCGACATGGTGGCGCAGATCGCCGCCGACCGCCTGGCGCCCGAAGCCTGGCCGGACGCCCTCGAATACCTTGCATCGCGCGGCGTCGACGCCGATCATCTGCGCGAACTGGCCCTGGCCGTCACCCTGGCGCCGGAGGAGACGCTGGCCCGCGCCACGCGCGCGCCCGGCACGCCATGTCCGCCGTCGATCCCCGCATCGGTTTCCTGATCGCCCTCGGCCGTTCGCTGCACGAGAACGGCATTCCCGCGCATCGGCTGGAGGAGACGCTCGGCCTGGCCGCGACGCGGCTGGGCCTGCGCGCGGAGTTCCTCTCGACGCCGACCTCGCTGATCTCGGCCTTCGGGGAACCGGGCTCGCAGCAGACCGCGCTCGCGCGCGTGACGCCGGGGGAACTGCGCCTGGATCGCATCGTGGCGCTCGACGACACGGTCGAGGCCCTCTGGCGCGGCGACATCGACGTCGAGCAGGCCAGCCGGCGGCTGCGTGAGATCGCCGACCTGCCGCCGCCGTACGGGCCGGCATTGACCGCGGCGGCGATGGGCGCCGCCTCGGCCGCCGCCGCCCGCGTGTTCGGCGCCGGCCTGCCGGAAGTCGCCGTCTCGGCGGTCCTCGGCGTCGCGGTCGGCGCGCTGGGGATCGCGGCCCGGCGCTCGGTCACGGTCGGCCGGGTCCACGAGTTCGTGGCCGCGATGGCGGCCACGCTGCTGGCCGTCACGGCCGCCGCCGTCTGGCCGCAGTTGGCCGTGGCGCCGGTGATCGTCTCGAGCGTCATCGTGCTGCTGCCGGGGCTGGCGCTGACCCTGGCCTTGAACGAACTGGCCACCGGCCACCTGGTCAGCGGCACCGCCCGCCTGACCGGTTCGTTCATGACGCTGCTGAAGCTGGGACTGGGCGTGGGGCTGGGGCAGCAACTGGCGACGCTTGTTGCGGCGCTGCCCGCGCGCGGCGGCGCCCAGCCGGCCCCGCTGCCGGAGTGGACGCTCGCGGCCGCCCTGCTCGTGACCGCGCCGGCCCTGGCCGTGCTGTTCCGCGCCCGGCGCGGCGAGCTGGCCTGGATGCTCGCGGGGATCGTCATCGCCTTCGGCGGGGCGCGCTTGGGCGTGCACCTGCTGGGCCCGGCGCTGGGCGCGCTGCTGGGGGCGTTGCTGGCCGGCCTGGCCGGCAACCTCTACGAGCGGCGCCGGCGCCGGCCCGCGGTCGTGATGATCGTCCCGTCGCTGATCATGCTGGTGCCGGGGGCCCTCGGCTACCGCAGCCTGTCGTTCCTGATGGAGCGCGACGTCGTGGCCGGCATCGACAGCGCCGTGATCGCCCTCCTGGTGGGCGTCTCGCTGGTGGCCGGGATGCTGCTGGCGAACGTGCTGCTGCCGCCGCGCCACGCCCTGTAGGGTTCAGCGGCCGCGCCGGCCGCGCCGGCCACGCCGGTCGCCCCGGCCGCCCCGGTCGCGGTTGACGCGGCCCGCCGATCGCGCCTAGAATGGCGCGCCGAGCGCCGTCCCCAGGTTCCGGCCCCGGGGTGCTCAACCCCCTGCCATCAACGAACATACGGAGGCCTGCATGTCGACTTCCGCGAGCGCCGCGGCGGCCCCGGTCGCCAAGGGCCATCCCCGCGGCCTGAAGCCGCTCTTCTTCACCGAGATGTGGGAGCGCCTGGGCTTCTACCTGATGCTGGGCATCCTCTTCCTGTACGTGACCGACACCGAGCGCGGCGGCCTGGGCTTCACCACCGCCCTGGCCGGCGAGATCTACGGCACCTACATGGCCTTCGTCTACTTCACGCCCTTCATCGGCGGCATGATCGCCGACCGCGTGCTCGGCTACCGGCGCAGCGTGCTGATCGGCGGACTGCTGCTGGCGGCCGGCTACTTCAGCCTGGGCATCCGCTCGATGCCGACTTTCTACGCCGGACTGGTCCTGCTGTGCTTCGGCAACGGCCTGTTCAAGCCGAACATCTCGGCGATGGTCGGCAATCTCTACGCGCCGGGCGATGCGCGCCGCGACGCCGGCTTCAACATCTTCTACATGGGCATCAACATCGGCGCCGCGGCCTCGGCGCTGCTGGCCGCCCCGCTCCGCAACCTGTGGAACTTCAACACGGCCTTCGCGGCCGCCGGCGTCGGCATGCTGGTCGGCGTCGTCATCCTGGTCCTCAACTGGCGCCGCCTGGACGGCGCGGACCGGCCGCCCGTGGCCAAGGCCGGCGACTTCGGCCTGGGGCAGATGTTCCTGACCATCCTGGCGCCGGCGATCGTCTTCGGCGTGATCTTTTACTTCGTCGGCCACAAGCTGCCGTTCGTCATGAGCACCATCAAGCCCGTGACCTTCGGCTTCCTGGTCGGCATGGTGCCGGTGGCCGGGTACTTCGCGATGCTGGTGCGCAGGGCGAACGCCGAGGAGAAACCGGGGCTGGCCGCGCTGATTCCGGTCTACGTCGCCGGCGGCACCTTCTTCATGATCCTGCACCTGAGCGGCGGCCTGATGACCGTGTTCGCCGAGCGCAGCACCGACCGCCGCGCCGAGTGGATCCCGGCCGCCACCGAGTTCTACGCCCAGAAGGCCATGCCCAGCTACTTCGGCAACGCCGGGTCGGCGCTCGCCCGCCCGGACGAGCGCACGCTGGTCGTGATGCCGGCGGAGGCCGAGGCCATGTTCGGCGCCCGCATCCTCAGCGAGGGCGCCGTCGCGGCGTTCCGGGCCGACCCTTCGCTCGACGTGACGGTCAACCGCTGGCCCGGCACGCCCGGCATCGACGGCGCGCTGGCCTGCCGCGTCTTCCCCGACGCCAACGTGTCGCTGACGACGGCCGCCGACGCGCACGGCGTGACCACCACCAGCGTCAAGATCACGCCCGAGAAGGCGGCGTCCACCGGCGAGGTCGTGCTCACGCGCGACATCCAGGGCCGGCAGGCGCCGCTGATCGTGGTCTCGCAGGGGACGTACGACGCCGTCTACGCCAACTCGGGGGTGGGCACGCCCCGGCTCGAGCCCGGTCGCTACGTCCGGTTGGTGAACGCCGAGATCCTGACCGGCTTCCTCAATCCGCTGTTCGTGGTGGTGTTGACGCCGGTCGTCGTGTGGTTCTTCGCGCAGCGCGCGAAGGCCGGCCGCCCGGTCAGCACCGCGCGGAAGATCTTCTACGGCATGCTCATCACCACGGTCAGCCTGCTGGTGATGGCGCTGGGCGCCCGCATGGGCGCCGACGGGGCGGCGAAGACGTCGATGATGTGGCTGGTCGCCTACTACCTGATCATCACCGTCGGCGAACTGTGCCTGTCGCCGATGGGACTGTCGCTGGTGACCAAGCTGGCGCCGGCGCGGCTGGTCGGGCTGATGATGGGCGGCTGGTTCCTGTCGACGGCCGTCGGCAACAAGATGAGCGGCTTCATCAGCGGGCTGGAGCCCTCGACCGCGATGTTCGTGGTCCTGGCGCTGGCGATCCTGGCGGTGGCCGGCTTCATTTTCGTCATGCTGCCGCGCCTCGACGCGGCGATCAAGAGGTACGGCGCCTAGCGGCCGCGGGCCGCGGAACCGACGACTGGACGGGCCCGGCGCCCGCCGCCTGCGGGCGTGCAGCCGGGCCCTGACGATAGAGGGGAGCCCCGTGAAGCGCACGATCATGATCTGGTCCATCTCCTTCTTCATGACGCTCGCCTTCCTGGTCTGGCAGAAGGTCTCCGGGCCCACCTACGAGGTGAAGTTCCGCGAGACCGTCGCCGGCGCCGCCGTCCGGGGCGAACTGCTGCGCACGCACAGCATCAACGGCGACATGCCGGTGACCGTGCACGCGCCGGACCCGGCCGTGACGGCCGAGGTGGAGTGGCGCCGGTTCCCGACCGACGATGCGTGGGAGCGCCTGCCGATGCAGCGCGACGGCGAGGTGCTGCGCGCGGCGCTGCCGCGCCAGAAGATGGCGGGCAAGCTCGAATACCACGTCCACATCCTCAAGGACGGGCAGTCGCTGCAGGTGCCCGGGCACGAGGCCGCCGTCGCCCGCTACAAGGGCGATGTGCCGGCGGTGATCCTGGTCTTCCACGTGGCGTTCATGATCGTCGGCATGTTCTTCTCCACCAGCTGCGGGCTGTCCGGCCTGCTCGGCGGCTCGGCCTCGCTGCGGCCGCTGTCGCTGCTCACGTTCCTCAGCCTGCTGGTCGGCGGCTGCATCCTGGGGCCGATCGTGCAGAAGTACGCCTTCGACGCCTACTGGACGGGCTGGCCGCTGGGCAGCGACTGGACCGACAACAAGCTGGCCGTCGGCGCCCTGGTCTGGCTGGCGGCGGCCTGGCGCTGCCGCGGCGCCCGCGCCGGCCGCCCGGTCGGCCGCTGGTGGGCTTTCGTGGCCATGCTGGTGATCTTCGTCATCTACGGGATCCCGCACAGCATCCACGGCTCGACGCTCGACTACGAGACCGGCCAGCACATCCAGGCGCTGGCGGGCGCGTTGCGCTCGCCCGCCGCCTGAGCGCCGCCCGACAGGGCGAGGGCCGTCTCCCCGGCGGGAGACGGCCCTGACACCGGACCGCGAGACGATCCAGGGCGCGCTACCTGAAGAGCGCCTTGACCGCCCCGAAGCTGGCCTGGTCCTGGGCGACAACCGCCTCGAGCCCCACGGCATCCAGGTAGGCGAAGTGCTGGTTGGCGTTCTGCAGGCAGCGGAACCGCAACACGGCGCTGTTGCCGTCGGCCAGGAAGGCGAACGCCTTCGTCGCGTAGCTGATGGTGCCGCTGAAGTTGGCGTGGGAGAACGTCTGCGACTGGCCGTCGGCGTCGACCACCACCTCGCAGGTGCCGTCGCGGCCCGAACCCGTCAGCGTGCCGAGCTGGAAGGTCACGGTATAGACTTCGCCGGGCACGGTCGGGATGGCCTGCTGGATGCCGCCGGCCGACCAGATGTAGCAGGCCAGGTCCACCACGTGCAGCCCATGGGGCGCCGGCGCGCCGCCGCTGGTCAGAAGCACCCACTCGACGCCGTAGTCCACGCCCGTCCAGCCCGGGATGGCGGTGGAGCCGCCGCCCACGATCATCCAGCTGACCGTGCCGGATGCGGGCTCGAAGGAGCCGTTGACGATCTGGGCAGAGGACGAAGCCGGCGCGATGGCCAGGGCCACGGCGAACACGAAGACGGTCGCGAATTTCAGCATCGGAAGCTCTCCCAACATCAGAAACCAACCCTTGGTGCGAAAATGAGAGTGAAATTGTACCAAATTGAGGCATCAGGTCAAGCGAACATTTTCGGGCGCCGACCGTCCCGGGTTCCAACCCCTGGCGCCGCGACGGCGTCTCATTCTCCGTCACCGTCACCCGAACGCCCGCAGGAGGCCCGTTG
>VGXH01000144.1 GCA_016873405.1 bacterium | reverse complement strand
TTTTCTGCACGCGCCAGGTCTAGCACCGCCTCGGCGCCCGGTCCGTCGGAGCGGTCGGCCAGCGAAAGGCCGCCACCCATGCGCTCGGCCAGGCTGCGGCAGATCGCCAGTCCCAGTCCGGTGCCCCTGCTCTTCGTGGAAAAGTACGGCTCGAACAGGCGATCGGCCACGTCCGCCGGGATCCCCGTCCCGTTGTCGCGCCACCTCAGCCGCACGCGCCCGTCCGCGCAGTCCCACGATACGTCGGCGCGCGCGGCCACGCCCGGGCGCGCCGCGTCCAGCGAGTTCTGAGCCAGATTGCCCAGGATCTTCAGCAGGGACTCCTCGTGGGCGAGCACCGCCGGCAGCCCCGGCGCCGGCGCCACCGCGACCAGCAGCCCATCGCCGCCGGCCGGCCCGCCGGGACCGTAAGCGGCTCCGATCCGCTCGACCAGCCCGGGCAGCTCCACCGGAACCAGCGGCAATTCGTCGGGGCGCCCGAGCAGGCCGAACTCGGAGGCGATGCGCCGCAGCAGGTCCACCTGTTCCAGGACCCGTGAAACCGTGTCCGGAACGATCCGTTCCAGATCCGGGTGACGGTCCTGCCACGCCTGACCCAGCAGTTGCGCCGAGAGCTGGATCGGCGTCAGCGGGTTCTTGATCTCATGCGCCACCTGGCGCGCCAGCTCGGCGTTGAGCGCGAGCTTCTTCGTGGCCAGGAACTCGCTGATGTCCTCGAAGACGAGCATGCGGTCGCCCGCCGGCGCCCCCTCTTCGAGCGGCGCCATCGCGCCGCGGAGCGTCAGGCGGCCGCCCGCGCCGGACAGCTCCGCCGCCGCCGCGCCGCCGGCGGCAGCCGTGCCCGCGCTCGTCGCGGTTTCCTGCAGGCCGTCGCGAAGCGCCAGCACCGCGCGGTCCGGCGGCAGGGCGGGCCAGAAGCGCGCGAGGATGGCGCGACCGGCGGGATTGACGACGACCAGTTCGCCGCCGGGCTTCACGACGGCGACGCCGACGGTGACGCGCTCGAGCACCGTGGCGAGGAACCGCTCGCGAGCGGCGAGGTCCGCCTGGGCGACCTGCAGCTGCGCGCGCATCGCGCCGAACGCGCCGGCCAGGCTGCCCACCTCGTCGTGCCCGGCGGGCGGCAGCGGCGCCGCGAAATCCCCGCGCGCCAGCGACTGCGTGGCGCCCATCAGCACGCGCAGCGGCCGGAACAACCGCCACGACATCAGCAGCGCCAGCAGCAGCGCGGTCAGCAGGATCAGGTTCGCCATTCCGGCCAGGAACAGGATGTTGGCGCGACGCTGCGCCGCGAACTCGCGCTCGCGTCCGGGGAACGAGACGGCCAGCGCGGCCGGCGCCAGCCGCCGGGCCAGGCCGCCGTCCGGCTCGCGGCCGAACGCCGGCAGCGGCTGCGCCGCGTCGCAGGCGAACGGGCGGCCGGGCGGCGAGGCCAGCCCCGCGCCGAGCGGATGGTCGAACAGGGTGGCCATGAGTCCCGGGTCCAGCAGCGGCGGCCGCCGGCCCTCGAACAGGCCCTCCGGATGGCTGGCCAGGACCGGCGACCCGTCGACGCTGATCGTGACCTCGCCGCGCAGGATCCCGGCCAGTCCCGTGATCAGCGCCGCGTCCAGGCGCTGTCGATAGAGCAGCACGCCGTCGTTGACGACCCCGCCGTGGCCGAACCCGCCCGCCGCGACGGCGGCGTCGCCCGCCGCATTCCAGTCGCCGGCATCCATGACCTGCGCGCCGGGGCCGTCGCCGTCGCCGCCCGCCGGCGACGGCTGGCTCCGGGGCTGATCGCCCGGGCGTCCGTCGCCGAGCGCGACCGGCACCGCCACGATGGCGTGCAGCTCGGACCCCTCGACCGCGAGCACGACCGGCGCGGCGCGAACCGCCTCCAGCAGCCCGGCGGCGTCGCGCGCCCGCAACGGCCGCTCGGAGCCGTCGAACACGACCGCGCCGTCGTCGCGCAGGAGCAGGACCCGCCGCAGGTCCGCGTCGCCCGGCAGCGCCGCCGCCGCCAGCGCGGCGTCGAGCCGTCCGCTGCCGACCAGCGCGCGCGCCTCGTCCGCCAGCACGCCGCCCAGTTGCTGCAGCGCCATGGCCAGCCCCTCGCGCGCCTGCTGGCGCGCTTCCTCGCGCACGCGCTGGTAGCCGACGCGATCGACCGACAGGCCCACGACCAGCAGCAGCAGCAGCCCGAGGACCAGGTATCCGGCCAGGAACTTCTCCTGGAATCCCGTCGGACGCGCAGGGCGACTGCGCCGGCTCGCGGTGCGCACGGCCAGCGCCAGCGCCGCCAGGAGCAGCGCGTCCGCCAGCAGCAGGCGGGACACGTCCAGCAGGATCTCGCCCGGCGTCGCCTGACGCAGGCCCACGACGAAGCCCTCGCCGGGAGCGCGGGCGGCGGCAGGCCCCAGCGGCATCCAGCGGCACAGCCACGAGGCTCCGCCGACCCGGAGCGTCGCCCATTCGCGCCGGCCGGCGCGCAGCTGCCCGACCAGTTCGTCGTTCTCCGCGCCCGGGAAGCCCTCCGGTCCGGAGCCCAGCCAGCCGCCGTCGTCGGCCAGCAGCGTGAGCACCGGACGGTCGACCTCCAGCCGGGGCCGGTAGCGGTTGTCCGCGGGCGCCCCCCGCGCGCCGCCGGTCACCGCCAGCGTGCTCAGACGCCAGGACCGCAGCGGCGCCTCCAGGCGCAGCCAGCCGCGGCCGGCGCGACGCGGAGCCTCGGCCGCCAGGATCTCCTCCTGTCCGCCGCCGTACAGCCGGGTCTCGGACTGGAAGACGACCGCGTCGTCGGGTCCGGCGACCGCCCCGTCGGCCGTGACCCATTCGCTGCGGCCGAGCGTCTCGTAGCGGAAGTCGCGCAGGAAGCCGGTCGCGAACAGGCTCTGCGAGCGCTCGTCGGCGTCCAGGATCTCGACCAGGCAGGCGTACCCCAGATCGGCCAGGGCCGAGTCGCGGTACAGGCGCCAGGCCGCTTCGTCGCGCCACAGCCCGCCGACCGGCGCGCCGGCCGCCGCCGGGTCCGCCAGCTGCATCTCGACCAGCGCGGTCTGCACCAGGTAGCGCATCCAGGCGGCGTCCGCCTCGGTCAGGACGCGCAGGCGCTGGTCGACCCAGGCCCGGCCGGCGCGCTCGTGGACCTCCCGCAGCGCGGCGTAGTTCCAGACCACCGCCAGCAGCAGCCAGACGGGCCAGGAGGCGCGGCGCAGGCCTGGTCGCCGTTGCGCGAGGGCTCCGCCGGTCCAGACGGCCGCCAGCAGCGCGGCCGCCGCCGCGACCTCGGCCGGTCCGCGCCCGAGACCGACGCCCGCGGCCAGCGCCAGCGCGACCAGGGCGACACCCGGCGCGACGCCCGCCCGGGCGCGCCCGCCGTTCGCGGCGGCCCTCCGAACGGTTCCCACCGCCAGCACCAGCGTGACGACCACCGACAGCGCGACCAGCAGCAGGGCGACGTGCAGGCCCCAGAAGGTCAGGAACGACACCGAGACGCCCGGTCCGATCAGGCGCGCGTTGGCGTTCTCGGCCACGAGCATCGCCAGCGAGCGCCAGGCCGGCAGCAGGCAGCCGGCCAGGGCGCCGGCGGTCGCCGCCGCCGCCAGGGCGAAGATCGCGCTTCGCGGCGCCGGGCGCGCGTCGGTCTGGCGCCACGCCCCGCGCGCGCCCAGCCGCCAGGCCGTCGCCGCCAGCAGCGCGCTGCTCAGCAGCGCGTCCGCCGTGCTGGCGAACCAGCCGGCCGCCACCGGCGTCGCGAAGTAGGCGGGGTCGATGAGCGACGCCCAGGCGGCCGGCGACGTGGGGTATTCGATGCCCGGGAACGAGGCGACCACGGCCTGTCGCAGGTCCGCGGCGGCCAGGAAGGCGCGCCCCAGCCACAGCGCCGGCAGCAGCGCGTCAGCGCCCCCGAGCCGCCAGGCAGCCAGGAGCACCGCCGCCACCCAGCCCGCCAGCAGCACCGCGAGCAACCTCGCGCGCGACCACGCCTCCGCGCGCGGCGCTTCGGTCGCCGGGCGGAAGCGCGCGGCCAGCCCCGCGCCCTCGCCTTCGTGTTCGACGACGCCCGGTCCGACCGTCGGGCCGGCGGCCGGCGGCGCGATCTCCGCCACGGCGCCCAGCCAGGGCCGGCCTTCGCCGGGCAGGAGCAGCTGCAGTTCCAACAGATCGCCAGCCGCCGTGCGCAGCACCTGCCGCAGACGCCAGGTCCCGCGGTGATCGTGCAGGGTGGGCCCGGACGTGACCGCTGCCGGCGCGGGCGCCGCCAGGGGCGCCAGATCCCCGGTCCAGGCGATGCGCTGGCCGTCGCGGGGGACGCCCGCCGCCAACGGCAGGGTTCCCGGGCCGGTCTCGCGCCGCCAGCGCGACGGCCACGGCTCCAGGACCCGGAAGAGCGCGCCGCCGCCGTCGGTCACGCCCGAGGCGACGTCGCGCGCCATCTCGGCGCCCGTCGCGGTCAGCCGCGCCTGCAGCAGCGCGAAGCGCTCGGCGGCCGCCGTCGGCACGGTCGCCGGCGCGCCGCCGACCGGGCGCGCCGCCGGGAACCCGAGCGCGGCGACCCCGGCCGCCAGGCCGAGCGCCAGTGAGGCTTCGAGCCAGGCCGTCGCCCGCCGGCGGGAAGGCGGCCGGCGCGCGGGCGCCGTGCCCGCGTCCGCCCGCCGGGCGGGCGCCGCGCGGGCGATGGCCGCCCCCGCGACCGCCGCGGCCGCGGCCACGAAGCCCCACCGCAGGGCCGCCGCCGGGACGTTTCCCTCGCGGGCGATCACCAGCAGCAGGACACCTTCGGCGGCGAGTCCCAGCCCGCCGACGACCGCGAACACGCGGCTGGGGGACCATGTCACCGGCTGCCTCCCGGCCCGGCGCCGCACAGCGCCGCTAGCCCGGACTATTCACGAAGGTCCGGCTGCGGCTGGTCAATTGCCCTTCTGCGAAGGCGAAATCCGGTCTCGGCGAGGTCAACGTACCGCATCGGGTACGCCTCCCTCGCCGAGACCGGATTTCGCCTTCGCAGAAGGGCAATTTCCTCACCCTCGCTCGGACCTTCGTGAATGGTCCGGGCTAGCGCGCCCCCTCCAGCGACGCCCGCGCCTGGGCCGCGACCTGCGCGGCCCGGGCGCCGTCCAAGATCGTGGGCGTCAGCATCATGACCAGTTCGACCCTGTACTTCTCGCCGGACGTCCGGCCGAACAGGAAGCCCAGCCCGGGGAGGTCCTTGAGCACCGGCACGCCGCTGCGCACGCGGCGCTCGCGTTCGGAGATCAGGCCGGCGATGAGCATCGTCTGGCCGTCGGCCACGGTGCCGACGGTGTCCAGTTCCCGCACCGACAGCACCGGCGCGGTGTCCAGGTTGGGGCTCTTGGCCACGGCGACGACATCGGAGATGGTCGGGTGCACGTTGAGCGTCACGACGCGGTCGGCTCCGACCTGGGGCGTCACGTCGAGCACCACGCCGACCGGCACGGTCTGGGGCGAGTAGGAGATGACCGGCTCGGTCCCCACGCCGTTGCTGATCACGGCCGGCTGCACGGTCGCCAGGAAGTACACGTCCTCGCGAACGATGCGCACGATCGCCTTCTGGTTGTTCAGCGTCGTCACGCGCGGCGTGCTGACCATCTGCAGGTTGCCCGTCGAGGACAGCGCCTGCACGACGCCGAACAGGTGCTTCGTGTCGGCCACCATCTGCACGAAGCCCTCGGGCATGAAGGTCGGGTCGCCGATGGCGTCCTGCTCGAACTGCACCTCGGCGTCCAGGTAGGTCTGCCAAAC
>VGXH01000143.1 GCA_016873405.1 bacterium | reverse complement strand
GGCCCGGAGGAACTGCGCGACACGATCGACCGCGCACTGGCCACGACAGGCGCCTTTGTGCGCGCGGACCGCTCCTACCTGTTCCAATTCGACACCGACAGCGGCACGATGTCCAACACGCACGAATGGTGCGCCGATGGCATCTCACCGCAGATACAGAACCTCCAGAACCTGTCCGTGGGGCTCTTTCCGTGGTCCATGCAGCGCCTCGTCGACGGGCCGTTCCTGGACATCCCCCTGGTGGCTGACCTGCCGGAGGAGGCCGCGGCCGATCGCGAGATCCTGCTGGAACAGGGTATCCAGTCGATCCTCCTGATGGCGACGCGCAGTCGCTCGGGAGTCCTTTCCGGATTCATGGGCTTCGATGCCGTGCGCGAAGTCCGCCCGTGGCACCCCGAGGACGTGCACCTGCTGACGGTGCTGACGGACCTCATCGCAGCCGCCCTCGACCATGACCGCCTCCTGCGGCGCCTGACCGAGAGCGAGGGCCGCCAGCGGGCGACGCTCGAGGCGCTGCCCGACATGCTGGTCGTCTTCGACGACCACGGCCATATCCTCGAGTTCCGCGCCCCCGAGGGGCTCGACCTGCCGCAAGCGGTCGCCGCCCCGGTCGGGTTGAGCATCTGGAACCTGCTGGACCGCGCCGATCGGCACAGGGCCCGCGCGGCCGTGGCCAGCCTGGCCGCCGGTTGCCATTTCGGCGAGTTCAAGTTCGCCCTCGGCGAGGCGCCTGGCCGCCGCTCCTTCGAGGGGCGCCTGACCCGCCACGGCGGCGACCGCTACCTGGCGCTCATCCGCGACGTGACCGAGCGCCACCACGCCGAGGCCGCCCTGCGGGAACTCGCCCTTGAACTGACTTCGGCGGAGGAAGGGCAGCGCCGCGACCTGGCCGTGCAGTTGCACGATGGCATCGGGCAGGAGTTGACGGCCGTCAACCTGCGCCTGCAGGCTCTGCGCCAGCGCGCCGGCTCGTCCGATCCCGTCCTGGCGCAGGCCATCGGCATCCTGCAGGAGACGATGCGCAAGACGCAGGACCTCACCTTCGACCTGAGCCCCACCGCCCTGTACGACCTCGGCCTCGGGCCGGCCCTGGCCGGGCTGGCGCGGCGCTTCAGCAGCCCCGACGGCCCGGTGATCGAGGTCGAGATCGCCGGCGCGGGTTCGCCGCAGAGGACCGACGTGGCGGTGTTGCTGTTCCGCGTCGCCCGCGAGCTCCTGGTCAACGCCCTCAAGCACGCCGACGCCGGCCGCGTGACGATAAAGCTCGTCAGCCAGCATCATCACGTGCAACTCGTCGTGGCGGACGACGGTCGCGGCATGCCGGCCGATGCCGCCCGGCGCGGCCTCGAGCAGGCCGGCGGCGGCTTCGGCCTGTTCAGTATTCGCCAGCGGATCGAGCCGCTGGGCGGTCGCATGGAGATCACGACCGGGCGCGGCACGGTCGTGGAGATCACCTTGCCGGGCACGGCAGAGGTGCCTGCCAGAAGCAGGAGCGAGAAGCCATGCGAATCGTGATTGCGGACGACCATGCCCTGGTGGTGGAAGGCCTGCGCCTGTGCTTCGGCACCGCCACCGAGTTCGAGGTCGTGGCGGTGGCCGAGAACGGCCACGACCTGCTCGCGGCCGTGCGCCGCGAGAATCCCGACCTCGCCGTGATCGACATCTCCATGCCCGGCCTCAACGGCATCGATGCCGTGCGGGCGATCAAGGCCATGCCCGGCGTCACCACGCGCTGCCTGATCATGTCCATGCACTGCGAGGCCGAGTTCGTGCGCGAGGCCTTCCGGGCCGGCGCCGGCGCCTACATCATCAAGTCGAGCTCGTTCGACGAGCTGCTCACGGCCGCCCGCACCGTCATGACCGGCCGCAACTACCTGAGCCTCGAGATCGCCGACCTCCTGGCCCTCTCGCTGGTCGACAGCGGCACCGGCGGCCCCGCGCGTTCAGGCATCAGTTCCCTCACGCCGAGGGAGCGCCAGACCTTCCAGCTGCTGGCCGAGGGCCTGAGCGTCAAGGCGATCGGATTCAAGCTCGGGGTCAGCCACAAGACCGTGCACACCTACCGCACCGTGCTCATGCAGAAGCTGGGCTGCGAGAGCATCGCCGAGCTGACCAAGCTGGCGATCCGCCACGGCTTGACCGAGGTCAGCTGAGCGGCGGACACGACCACCGTGCACGACGGCCTTCCACGACGACGACGGCCCGGGTCCTGCCGACCCGGGCCGTCGTCGTCGCGGCCGCGGCGGTGCCCGCCGGCGGCGCGCTCAGTAGGACTGCGCGAACACCACCCGCCCGAGCGAGGTCCGGCCGCAATGGACGCAGCGACCCGGCGTCTCGTCGCGCACGAGCGGCAGGTTGCGGATCGTGACCTTCGTCTTCTCCTGGACCTGCTTCTCGCAGTCGCCGTCGCCGCACCAGTGGCATTCGGCGAAGCCGCCCTCGCCCTCGAACAGCGCCGTGAAGGCCTCCCACGAGTCGACGACGCGCGTGCGCTCGCGCCGGCGCTGCAGCGCGCGGTCGAAGAGATCCTGCTGGATCCGGTCCAGCTCGGCGACGGCCGCCGTGGCCAGTTGCTGGAAGCCCACAGCCTGCTTCCGGCGATCGTGGCGCGCCACCATCATCACCTGCTGGCCCGCCAGGTCGCGCGGCCCCAGTTCGATGCGCAGCGGCACGCCCTTGCGCTCCCACTCGGCGTACTTCCAGCCCGGCCGCATGTTGTCGCGCCGGTCGACGTGCGCCGGGCCGATGGCCGGGCGCAGCTGCGCGGCCAGGCCGTCGGCGGCGGCGCAGACCTGCGCCATCTCCTCGTCGTTCTTCCAGATGGGCACGATCACGCACTTCGTGCCGGCGATCCGCGGCGGCAGCACCAGGCCCTCGTCGTCGCTGTGCGTCATGATCAGCGCGCCGATGACTCGCGTGCTCAGACCCCAGCTCGTGGCCCAGACATGCTCGACCTTGCCTTCGGCGTCCTGGTACTTCACGTCGAAGGCCTTGGCGAAGTTCTGGCCCAGGTCGTGGCTGGTGGCCGCCTGCAGCGCCTTGCCGTCCTGCATCATCGCCTCGATCGAGAACGTCTCCACCGCGCCGGCGAAGCGCTCGTTCGCCGTCTTGACGCCCATGATCACCGGCATCGCGAGGATCTCCTCGGCGAACCAGCGGTAGACCTCGAGCATCTGCAGCGTCTCGGCGCGTCCTTCCGCCGCGGTGGCGTGCGCGGTGTGGCCCTCCTGCCAGAGGAACTCGGTCGTGCGCAGGAACATGCGCGTGCGCATCTCCCAGCGCATCACGTTCGCCCACTGGTTGATCAGGATCGGCAGGTCGCGGTAGCTCTGCACCCACTTGCGGTACATGTCCCAGATGACCGTCTCGCTCGTGGGGCGGATGACGTACTCCTCCTCCAGGCGGCTGTCCGGGTCCGGGACGACCGTGATCTTGCCGTTCACCTCGGTCTGCTTCAGGCGGTGGTGCGTGACGATCGCGCACTCCTTGGCGAAGCCCTCGACATGCTCGGCCTCGCGCGCCAGGAAGCTCTTGGGGATCAGCAGCGGGAAGTAGGCGTTGACGTGCCCCAGCTCCTTGAACTTGGCGTCGAGCACCCGCTGGATGTTCTCCCAGATCGCGTAGCCGTTCGGGCGGATGACCATGCAGCCGCGGACGGGGCTGTTGTCCGCCAGCTCGGCTGCCTGGATGACGTCCTGGTACCAGCGGCTGTAGTCCTCGGAGCGCTTGCAGATCCCGGCCATGGAGATCCCTCTTTCGGTCTGCGGGTGGGGGCGCCGCCCGGGCGACGCCCGCTGGAAGCCGGGAAGATAGCACGCGCCGGGCGGGCGGCCAAGGCGGCCGGTCGGCGGCGATTCCTGGTGTCCCGACTCGGGACGCTAGGTTGAGGGCAGGACCGTGACGGCGCCGGTGACCAGGCCCGCCTGCGTGGCGAGGCCGGCCAGCTCGGCCGCCTGCTCGGCGACGATGTCCAGCCCGTCGGGACCGGCGTCGCCGTAGAGGACGCCGACCACGCCCCGCGGCGTGGCCACGGGCGCCACCGCGTACCCGGCGCAGCGCGCGGCCTCCAGCAGCTCCCCGCCCGCCAGGCCCTGGTAGGCCGGGCTGGCGGCCATCGGCACGTGGAAGGCGCGGTGCTCCAGGACCGCCAGGGCCGGCGGCCCTGATGCCCGGGTCAGCGCCAGCGCCAGGTGCGGCGCCAGGTCCTGGGCCCCCGGCCCTGCGCACAGGACCGGGACCAGGCGCCGATGCTGCTGGTCCACCTCCAGCAGGATCACCCGCTGGAAGCCGAGGATCTCCACCGCGCCGTCCAGGATGGCGGCCAGCAACTCGTCGCCGGGGACGCCGGCGGCGATCCCCGCGCCGATCTGCCGGTAGAGCTCCAGTTGCGCTGCCGTCCGGCGCGCCAGGTCCTCGGGCGCGATCGCGGTCGGCGCCACGACGGCGCCGCCGGCACGGTTGACCAGCTGCCCGTAGTCCCGCAGGTCGCCGACGCCGTGCCCGATACAGGCGGCCAGGTCGCGGATGTCGTCCGCCGCGCGCAGCAGGATCTCGTCGACGCGCGCCAGCGGGATCCCGAGCGCGCGGGAAGCCGCCCGCGTGACGGCCTGCTCGTGCGCCTGCGCCTGCGGTTCGCAGGTGAACCGCGCCACGGCGTTGGCGTAGACGATGACCGCCAACAGCGGGTCCAGGTCGCGCGGCGGGTGGCGCGGGTCCACGTCGTGGTGGTCGCCGATGACGTTCTGCAACTCGAGGGGGAGTTTCCAGCGCGCGGCCAGCCGGCGGCCGGCGCGGTCGTGCGAGATCCCGAATCGCCGTCGCTCGGCCTCCAGCGCCGGCATGCCGCCCGCGAGGTCCTGCAGGACGTTGTCCATGTCGGCGGGCGAGCACTCCAGCAGGACCACCTTGCCGATGTCGTGGACCAGCGCCGTGACGTAGGCCTCCTCGGGCGGGACGCGGCCGGAAGCCTCGGCCAGGGCCTGTGCGAATCCGGCGCAGACGAGCGAGTGACCGGTGATCGTCGCCAGGTACGGCGAGCGCGAGAGCTTGCTCATCATGTCGAAGACAGACAGTCCGAGCGCCAGTTTGCACACGGCGTCGAAGCCGATCACGATCACGGCGCGGCGGACGGTGCGGATCTGCTCCTGGTTGCGTCGCTGGTAGAAGGCGCTGTTGACGACCCTCAGCACGCGCAGGGTCAAGGCCTGGTCGTTGAGCACGCTGCCCGCCAGGTCGTCGGCGCAGGAGCGGCTGTCGGCAGCCACCTTCTGGATCGAAAGGAGCGTCTGCGGGAGGCTGGGCAGTTCGCCCATCCGCTCGATCTGTTCGAAGACCGCCGAGGAATCCATGCGCCACCGCCCGGGCCGGGGACGACGCGGCGGGGCGAACGGCGGTCGCCCTCCGCGCGGGTCGTGCCCGCAGGTGATCGGCAGCAGGCGGGGCGCCTTGACCGGCGTCCTGCTTCCCGCCCCGGGCTCAGGGCTGGAGCTTGCGCACGCGCCAGTACCGCTCGTCCGGATCGATCCCGAACCGGACCCGCTCCCGCGCCGCGATCGCCCCCCGGGCGACGACCTCGGTGACGAGCCAGCCGGGACGTTCGACGAGCAGGCCGAAATCGGGAGCGAACTGCCAGGCGTGGGCATGGGCCCGGTAACGGTCGATCGGAATGCGGCGGCTGTGGGCCAGCCCCGGCTCCAGGGGCACCTGCAGCCAGGCCGTGCCGCCCGGCGCCAGGATGCGCTCGATCTCGTCGAGACACAGATTTT
>VGXH01000142.1 GCA_016873405.1 bacterium | reverse complement strand
AAAATCGCCCGTCCAGGCGTCGACGCGACCGTCCGTCCAGGCGAGGAACGCCCCGCCGTAGGGATCGGCCGCGATCGCGACGGCAGTCTGGTCGCCGGCGACGGTGCAGACGGGTCGCCCGTTGTTGAACCAGCGCGCGGTGCCCGCGCCGTTCAGGCGCTGGGCGTAGAGGTCGGTGCCCGTGGTCGGCTGGTTGCGAGCGTCGAGCCAGGCCAGCAGGGCGCCGCCCGAGCCGTCAGCCGCCACGGCCAGGTTCCATTGCTCCGAAGCGGCCGCGCTGACGACGGCGCCGGCGGCCGTCCACGCCTGGACACCGGCGGCATTCAGGCGCTGGCCGTAGAGGTCGGTGCCGGTGCTGCCGGCGTTGCGCTCGTCCTCCCAGAAGACCAGCACCCCGCCGCTGCCGTCGGCCACCGCCTGCGGGGCGCCCTGGATCGAAGCCACGCCGCAGACGAGCGCGCCGCCGCCGCCCCAGGTCAGGGCGCCCGCCGCCGTGATGCGCTGCGCGTAGATGTCGCCGCCGGCGGCGCGCGAATCGACGAAGGCCACGACGGCGACGCCGGCCTCCGTGTTGACCAGGGCGGGATCGATCTGCGCCGAGGCCGAACCCGCGACGGCGGCGACTCCGCCGGTGCCCAGGACGCGCGAGCCGGACGGATTGAGTCGCTGCAGGTAGACGTGGTACTGCAGGGCGTCCTGGCTGTCGACCATCGCCAGGAAGGCCCCGCCCTGGCCGTCGCCGACCAGCGCGAATTCCGTGAAGAAGCCCGCCGACTGGTACGCCAGCACCCCGTCGGTCGCCCAGGCGCGCGAACCGGAGGGGTTGACCCGCTGGGCGTAGATGGCGGGGTTGCCGCCGCCGCGCTCGTCCACCCAGGCCACGATCCAGCCGCCGAGGCCGTCGGCGGCCACCCGCACGGTGCGCTGCACCGAGCCGTTGGTGCACAGCGCGTCGTTGAGGATGGGGTCGTGGGACCAGGCGGCGGCCGCCGGGCCGGCCAGGGCCAGCAGTCCGCCCGCGACGGACCACGTGACGAGTAGACGGCGAACGTTCCAGGCCATCGCGCCCGACCTCCGCTGCAAGGTGTTCCGCCCGTCCGGTCGTCGGGACGCCGCGAACGGGTGCGTACCGGGGGCAGGGTAAGGCAGGAGGCGGACCGCGCCAAGCGGCAACCGCGCGGCGGAAGCGGCGGGACGGTCAGATGACGACGCCGTAGCGCTCGCGCAGCACGTCCAGGTGATGGCGCTCGTGGCCGGCGATCAGCCAGGGCACGGCCGCGACCGTCAATTCGACGCCGTTGGCGCGCCCGCGCCGGGCCCGCGCGGGGGCGTCGAAGCTGCGCAGCAGGCGCAGGTGGTCGGTGCGCGCCACGTGGTGTTCGCGCCAGAGCTCGTCCAGCCGGCGCCGACCCGCGTTCGAGTTGGCGCCCCAGACGGCTTCGTCCATGCCGGGTTGCTCGCTGGGTTCGCCGCGCGCGATCCACAGCGCGCGGAACACGAACACCCGCTCGGTGTCGACCAGATGGCCGAGCACATCCTTGACCGACCACTTGCCAGGCGCGTAGCGATGGTCCGCCGTCCGCTCGTCGACCTTCTTGAAGCCCTCCATGATCGCCAGGCCCTGCCGGCGCAGGCAGGCCAGCGCGTCGGTCTCGCCGGCCGGCACCAGGTCCAGGTACTTCTGGTGGTAGGGATGGTAGTCGCCGGGAACCGGTCGCGGGTAGAGCGGCGTCATGGCGGTCCTTTCGACGGTTCGCGCCGCGGGGGCGAGCGCCGGCGCGCGGGCGGGCTCACCAGGATCGCCGGGGCGCCGGGGCGCCCCGGTCGTGGGATTCGTTGACGCGGAGCGTGCCGCCGCGCCAGGGCTGGCCGTCCAGGTCCGCGACCGCCGCGGCGCCCGCGACCGCGGCCATCGTCGCGAAGCCGAAGCCGCGGGGCCGGCCCGTCGCGCGATCGGTCACCAGATCGAGCGCCAGCACCTCGCCGTAGCCCGCCAGCAGCGCCCGCACGTCCTCGGCAGTGGCCTCGTCCGGCAGGCCGCCGAGATAGATGCGCAACGTCGCGCTCACCTGACCGTGAGGTCCAGTTCCACCGGCAGGCTGGCCGGCGCCAGGCAGACCTTGTCGTCGCAGGCCTGCACCGTCAAGCCGAACTTCACCTTGTGCGCGCCCGCCGCCAGCGTCTCCGGGACGCGGGCCTCGGCCTTGATGACCTGGCTGCCGGCGATCATCATGACCTTCTCACCGAAGAACTCCCCGAGCTCGCCGGCGGGGTAGACGGCGTCGAATTCCTCGAGCGGAAACGACTCGTGCGGCACCAGGTCCACGCCGATGTAGTTGGTGTCGCCGTGCGCGTAGAGGTGCCACTTGGGCGCGATGGCCACGGTCACGTCGAAGGTGATGCGCTGGCCGCGCGCCGCGGTCAGGGACTTCTGGCGGGGCGCAGCCTTGACGACGTCGCTCGAGCTCTTGAGCGCGGCGACGGCCGGGGCGGGCAGCGCCGCCAGCAGGCCCAGGACCGCCGGCAGCAGCGCGAGGATTGCGGATCGTTTCATCGGGCATCTCTCCTTCAGTCGGCGCGTTCCGGGGTGCAGTCGGCGCGTTCCGGGGTGGTTTCCAGCAGGCGGTCGGCCGCGCGACGGATCACGCCCACCAGCCGTTCGATGTCCGCCTGCTCCATGTTGCGGTTCTCGACGTTCACGCGCAAGGCCACCTGGCCATCCAGCACCGTGAAGCTGAACCAGGCGTCGCCCTCGCGCTCGACCAGATCCTGCAGCTCCCGGTTCAAGCGGTCGTTCTGCGCGGCGGAGAAGCGCAAACCCCCGTCGGCCCGCCGCGGTTCCCAGCGGAAGTTGCAGATGCCCAGCGAGTTCGGGCCCAGGATGCGGAAGTCGGGCAACCGCCGCATCCGCGCCGCCAGCACGCGCGCCAGTTCGATGTCGTTCTCGACCCAGGCCGCGTACTGCCGCCGCCCCACCGCGCGCAGGGCCAGCCACAGCTTCAGCGCGTTCAGACGCCGGCTGCCCTGGATCCCGTACTGGAAGAAGTTCACCTTGTCGCCGTGGTGGAAACCGCGACGGTCCGGCGGCGGCGCGCCGGCGGCGTCGTCGCGCTGCGCGCGCTCCATGTAGTATTCCGGGTGCACGAGGAAGCTGCGCCGCAGGAAGTCGCCGTCGCGCACCAGGATGCCACCCGCCGAGAACGGCATGTACAGCCACTTGTGCGGGTCGACGGTGATCGAGTCGGCGCGGTCGATGCCCCTGAGCATCGGTCGGTACAGCTCGCTCAGCATCACGGCGCCGCCGTAGGCGGCATCGACGTGGAACCAGCAGCCGTGCTGCGCCGCCAGCGCCGCCAGCCGGTCGAGCTTGTCGATGCTGCCGGTGTTCGTGGTGCCGGCGATGCCGATGATGCAGGCGGGCCGGAGCCCGGCCTGGCGGTCGGTCGTGATCGCCGCCTCGAGCGCGCCGAGGTCGATGCGGTACAGTTCGTCGACCGGGATGCGGCGCAGCTGGTCGCGCCCGAGGCCGAGCAGGTCGACGGCCTTCTCGAAGCTGTAGTGGGCCTGCGCCGAGACGTAGAGCGTCAGCCGCGCCAGTTCGGGCCCCGGCGCCGAGAGATCGCCCGGCCGCGAGAGATCCCGGCCGAGCACGCGGTTGGGGGCCAGCTTCAGGCCCGTGATGTTGGCCAGCGAGCCCCCGTCGGTCATGGTGCCGAAGCTGCGACCGGGCAGCCCGAACAGGTCGCACAGCCAGCGGATCACGCGCTTCTCGATGGCGGTCCCGGACGGGGCGTGCCGCCAGGAGGCGGCATTCTGGTTCATCGCCGCGCAGAGCGCCTCGCTGAAGATCGCCAGCGGCAGCGGGGCCGGGTTCATCATGCCGAAATAGCGGCGGCTGCCGACGGCCATCGTGTTCGGAAAGACGCGGTTGCGGCAGTCCTGGACCAGTTCGGCGAAGGGCGTGCCCTCCTCCGGCAGCGGCTCGGCGAAGGTGTCGTCGAGGCCGGCGGGCGTCAGCGGACCGTAGACCCGGCGGCCCTCGAGTCCCTGCAGGTACTCGACCGCCAGGTCCACCATGGCGTAGCCCATCTCGCGCAGGCCGGCGTCGTCGAGCCCCGTCTCGGCGCCCGCGCGCTCGCGCTTGTCGCCGGCTGGATCGTCGGCCTTGGGCGGCGCGAACGGGCGCGCCGGGCGGGCGGCATCGTCGGCACGTCGGTTCATGACGTCTCCTTCCGCGCCGGCGGCGGGCCCGTCGGCGGGAACGTGCCGGCGGCGATCCCGTGCAGGACCTCCGCGGCGCCCCCGGCCGCCACCTCGGCGGTCAGGTAGTCCGCCCGCGCCGCCACGTCGGGCGGGCTGCCGGCCATCGCGACGCTGACGCCGGCCCAGGCGAACATGTCCAGGTCGTTGTAGTTGTCGCCGATGGCCACCGTGCGTTCGCGCGCGATGCCGCAGTGCGCGGCCAGGGTGCGCAGGCCGGCGCCCTTGTCGCTGGCGGCATGGAAGGCCTCGGCCCAGTAGTAGGCCCCGCCACCCAGCAGCGAGCGCGTGTTGATCACCTTGACCCGGCCGCCCAGTTCGCGCGCGATGGCCCTGGTCAGCGCCTCGATCCGCGGCCGCTCGTCGATGGTGCCCACCTCGAGCGCCTGCCGCCACTCGCAGGCCAGCAGGTCGGCCACGACCTCCAGCCCGCCGGTGTTGTCCCGACGCCCCTGCAGGTAGCGGCCCAGCACGTCGTTGAGCGGTCGCGCCTCGTGGCGCAGGATGCCGCCGTCATCGTCGGCACCATACACCATCGGCACGGTGCCGTGCTCGCGAAACAGGCGCACCAGGGCGCGCACCTCGTCCCCTGCCAGGACGTGGCAGGCTATGCGTCGGCGCGGCGAACCGGCCCAGACGACCGCGCCGTTCAGGAGCACCAGCGGCAGGTCGACCGGATCCCAGCCCGAGCGCGCCAGCAGGCTGCTGGTCGAGTTCAGGTTCCGGCCCGTGCACAAGGCGACGACGTGGCCGGCCCGCCGCACGGACTCGAGCGCTTCGATCTCGCGCGGGCGCAGGGCCTCGTCGAACTCGGTGTCCAGCAGCGTGCCGTCGACGTCGACCGCGACCAGCCAGCGGCCGTCCTCCGTCGCGCGACACCCGCCCGCGTTCCCGTCGTGCACCATCGCGTCACCCCGTGATCGTGAAATCGGCCCAGGCGCCCTCGGCGGCCGACCAGGAGGCCTCGACCGCGTCCACGCGCGCCCGCACCGGCCCGCGCCGCGCCCACTCCAGCAGCGCCGCCAGCGCCGGCCCCGGTCCTTCCGCCAGCAGGTGGACCGAGCCGTCGGCGCGGTTGCGCACGCGGCCGGTCAAGCCCAGGCGCCGAGCCTCCTCGCGAGCGTGCCAGCGGTAGCCCACGCCCTGCACGCGCCCGCTGACCCGCAGTTCCAGCCTCTGCATCGCCGCCTCCGGCCGGTAGCTCACCCTGGCACGAACGGCCGTTCAGTCCTCCACCCAGGGTTCGGGCAGCAGACCTCCGGCCGGATCCAGCCAGCGGCGCGCCGCCGCGGCCAAGGCTCCGGCCAGCGGCCGTCCGTGCGCCTCGATGCGATCGCGGGCGAAGTCGAACTCGCCGTAGATCGGGCGCCGGTCCCGGCCCAGCATCAGGCCCAGGCCCAGCCGCACGCCCGCCTCGCGCGCGGTCACGAAGCCCACGGTCCAGGAATCGTCCAGCAGGTCGCCGAGCAGGCGATCGATCATGCCGTCGACGTCCAGGAGCAGAAAA
>VGXH01000141.1 GCA_016873405.1 bacterium | reverse complement strand
CTGGCGCCGGCGCGCCTCCAGCCGCCCCAGCGAGAACGTGGGATCGATGCCGACGACCTTCAAGGTGAGCTTCCCGAACTTCGGGTAGAAGTCCACCTTGCACTCGAGGCAGACCTCCAGCTGGTTGGCCAGCCGCAGGTCAGAGTCGGTGCCGTCGAGATAGCGGCCGAGGCTGAACTTCTGCCGGTCCCAGCCCATGATCGCCACGGCCACCGCGTACTCGGCGGCGCCGCTGCGCCCGGTCTCGTGCAGCTCGAAGTAGACGTGCTGGCGCGCGGCGGCGTCAAACGGCAGGCGCTGCACCTCGCCGCGGACCCAGACCGTGCGCGCGAACGCCAGTTGCAGGGCGGCGGCGATCTGCTCGTTCAACTCGCGCACGGTCAGCACCGCGCGCGCCGCGCCGCCACCGCCGTCGGATGTGCTCAAGACCTCACCTCGTGCCAGTGCGGGCGCAGGAACAGCGCCAGCATGCCCGCCGCGTAGAGCGTGAACCAGACGGCCAGCGCCCAGGTGGCGCCCAGCAGGTCGCCGCCCATGGCGATCCCGAACAGCCAGGCCAGGGGCGGCATCAGGATCAAGCCGGCCACGACGTCGACGGCCATGACCGAGCGCGTGTGGCCGGCGCCGCGCAGCCCGCCGGCCAGGGTCAGGCCCACGGCGTCGACGACCTGCGCGGCCCCCACCAGGCGGAGCGCCGGCACGCCGCTGCGCACCAGGGCCTCGTCCAGGCCGAACAGCCGCAGCAAGGGGACCGGCAGGAGCAGAAACACCAGGCCGCAGGCGCCCATCAGCGCCATCGCCAGTCCCATGCCCGTCCAGGCGGCGCGGCGGGCGCCGCGCACATCGCCGGCGCCGAGCGCCTGGCCGACCATGGTCTGCACCGCGGCGCCCATGCCCAGCCCGGGCATGAAGCTGAGCGACGCCAGCCGCAGCACCACGGCGCCGACGGCCAGGGTCGCGGTCGAGATCCTGCCCAGGATAACGTAGAACGTGGTCAGGGCCACCACGACGCCCAGGGTCTGCACCGCCGGCGGCCAGGCCATCGCCAGGAACGGCCGCACCAGTTCGCGGTGGAAGTTGCCGCGCGCCAGCAGGCGGAACCGCCGGCGCGGGCCCGGACGCAGGTAGACCGCCAGCAGGGCGACGGCCGCCGCGGCGCCGCTGAGCGAACTGGCGATGGCCGCCCCCGCGACGCCGAGCGCCGGCAGCCCGGCGTGCCCGTAGATCAGCAGCCAGTTCAGGACGACGTTCAGCAGGTTCATGCCCAGGCCCGCGAGCATGCCGACTCGCGTCCAGCCGATGCCGTCGCCCATCGCCTTGAGCTGGAAGAACACGAGCAGCGGCACGAGCCCGACGGCGCGCCAGTGGAGGTAGGCGGCGCCCAGGCGGTCGACTTCCGGATCCGGCGTGACGAGTTCCATGATCCGGCCGGGCCAGCGCAGCAGCACCAGCGACGCGGCGCCGCCCAACACCACGACCACCGTCAGCGCGGTGGCCACCACGGTGCCGACCTGGTCGTCGCGACCCTGCCCGACGCGCCGGGCGGTGAACGTCTGGCAGGCTACGTCGACGGCCTTGATGGTCATGGCCAGCGCCGCGAACAGCAGGGTGGCCAGGCTGAGCGCCGCCAGCGGCGGCCCGCCGAGGCGGCCCACCATCAGCGTGTCGACCAGGCCCATGCCCGTCTGCGCCAGCTGCGCGAGCACCAGCGGCGCCGCCAGCGTCGTGATCGTCGCCGCCAGGGGCCGCGAGGAACGGTCGCCGCCGCCGGGGCCACGGGCCGCCGCCCTGTCAGTCGACAAGGATCTGCAGGGCGCGCGCGATCAGCCGGGCCCCGAAGCCGGTGGCGCCCCGGGGGCAGGTGGCGGTCGCCCGCGCGGCCCAGGCCACGCCGGCGATGTCCAGGTGCGCCCACGACGTGGACTCGTCGACGAAATGCGACAGGAACGCCGCCGCGGTCAGCGCGCCGGCGTCGCGGCCCTCGCCCAGGTTCTTCAGGTCGCTCCAGGAGCCGACCACCTCCTCGCGGTGTTCATCGACGACCGGCAGGTGCCAGGTGCGTTCGAACGTCTCGCCGCCGGCCTGGCGCAGGACGTCGATCAGCTCGGCGCTGTTGCCCATCAGCCCGGCGAAATGGCTGCCGAGCGCCACGACGCAGGCGCCCGTCAACGTGGCCGCGTCGATGATGTGGTCGGGCCGCCCGCGCGCGGCGTACCACAGCGCGTCGGCCAGGATCAGGCGCCCCTCGGCGTCGGTGTTGAGGATCTCGACCGTCTTGCCGTTGGCCATCGTGATGATGTCCGAAGGCCTGGCCGCGCGGCCGTCGGGCATGTTCTCGGCCGTCGGGATGATGACGGTCAGGTCCAGCGGCAGCCGCAGTCGCGCCGCCACCACGGCCGCGCCCAGCACCGCGGCGGCGCCGCCCATGTCGGACTTCATCAGCTCCATGCCGGCGGCGGGCTTCAGCGAGATCCCGCCGGTGTCGAACGTGATGCCCTTGCCGACCAGGGCCACCTTCGGCAGCGCCCGGCCGCCGCGCCCCCGCGGACGCCAGTGCAGTTCCACCAGCCGCGGCGGGTTGGCGCTGCCCTGGCCGACGCCCAGCAGGCCGCCCATGCGCCACTGGCGCAGGCGCGCCGGACCGTGGGGGCGACAGCTCAGTCCCTCGCGCCGCGCGACGGCGCGGGCGCGCCCGGCCAGGGCCGCCGGGGTCAGCAGGTTCGGCGGCAGGTTGACCAGCTCGCGCGCGAGCAGGCAGCCGGCGGCGAAGGCCTCGCCCTCGGCCGATCCCTCCCGCAGGGCGCGGTGCCGCCGCGCCGCCGCCACCAGCGTCAGGCGGGCGGGCGCGCCGCCGCGGTCCTTCGCGGGGCCCGACTTGAGCGTCCCCTGCGGCGGGAGCCCGAGCCGCGCGCCCTCGGCCCAGCAGCGGGCCAGGGTCCGGTCGTCGAAGGCCAGCGCGCCGGGGGGCGGCAGCACCACCGCCAGGCGGGACGCCTTCATCTCGGCGGCGCGGGCGGCCGCCCGGCCGGCGGCGCACCGCACGGTCTCCAGGCCCGCCTTGTCCGCCGGTCCGAGGCCCACCAGCAGCACCCAGCCGCCCCCGGGGCGCGGCAGCGGCAGCAGCGCCTCGGCCTTGGCCGTGAAACCGGATCCGGCCAGGTCCCAGTCCAAGGCGCGGCGCCGGCCGCGTCGCGGCGCGCCCAGACGCGTCAGGGCGGCGGCGAGTTGCCCGGCGTCGGGAGCGTCCGCGATCTGCAAGACCGGGATCACGGGCAGGTCGGCGGCGGGCACGGGCGTGGCGGAATCGGCGACGACAATACGCATGGGAACTCCTCGGAATGTCGATGGTCCGCCGGCGGCGCGCGGGCGGCGCCGGCCCGCGGGCTGGTCCGCCGGCGATGGCCCCGGACGCGCGGCGCGGGCGGACGCATCGTAGCACGGGGCGGCCGGGCTGCCAACCTCACGCCGCACAGCGGTTTTCGGCCTTGAGCGCCGTGGCGCCGGCCGGTAGACTGCCCGCAACCCCCACCCGCGGACGGGAGCGCGATGCGCCGCCGGCTCGACCTCCACTGGCAGATCCTCATCGCTTTGGTCCTGGGCGTGGGCGCCGGCCTGCTGTGGCCCCTGGACCGGTCCCCGACCGCCGGTCTGCAGCCGGCGGACGCCTTCGAGTTCGTGGGACAGCTCTTCCTGCGCGGCCTGCGGATGGTGATCGTGCCGCTGGTGGCGGCCTCGATCATCACCGGCGTGGCCGGGGTGGGCTCGGGCCGCGGCCTGGGCCGGCTGTTCGGCCGCACCTTCGGACTCTATGTGGCGACCAGCCTGGTGGCGATCCTCACCGGCCTTTTGCTGGTGAACCTGGTGCGGCCGGGGGTCGACGCGCAGGGACCGGTCGCCGGCCGCCTGGGACTGGCCGCCCCGCCCGCGGAGCTGGCGGCGAAGATGGAAGGCCGCGGCGCCGCGGATATCGTCGGCATCGTGCAGCGCATGGTCCCGGAGAACGCCCTGGCGGCGGCGGCCGCGGGCGACATGCTGGCGCTCATCTTCTTCTGCATCATCCTCGGCCTGGGCATCACGACGCTGCCGACGGCCCTGCGCGAGCGCCAGATCGAGTTCTGGGACGGCCTGAACGGCGCGATGCTGAAGGTGACCGGGTGGGTCATGGCCACCGCGCCGCTGGGCATCTTCGCGCTGGTGGCCGGGCTGACCGCCACCGCCGGCTTCGAGGCGTTCCCGCCGCTGGCCCGGTACGGGCTGGTGGTGCTGGGAGCGCTGGTGCTGCACGGCGCCGTGACCCTGCCGTTGATGGTCGCCACGCTCGGTCGCCTGCCCGCCTGGCGGCACGTCCGCGCCATGGCGCCGGCGCTGCTGACCGCCTTCTCGACGCGCAGCAGCTCGGCGACGCTGCCCTTGACGATGGAATGCGTCGAGAAGCGGGCCGGCGTCAGCAACCGCGTCTCCAGCTTCGTGCTGCCCCTGGGCGCGACCGTCAACATGAACGGCACCGCGCTCTACGAGTGCGTGGCGGCGATGTTCATCGCCCAGGCCTACGGCATCGAGCTGGGGTTCGCGACGCAGTTCGCCGTCGTGCTGACCGCCCTCCTGGCGAGCATCGGCGCCGCGGGCATCCCGGCCGCGGGGCTGGTGATGATGTCGATCGTGCTGGACGCGGCGGGCCTGCCGCTGGAGGGCATCGCCCTGATCCTGGCGATCGACCCGTTGCTGGACATGTGCCGCACGGCCATCAACGTCTTCGGCGACACCTGCGTGGCGGTGGTGGTCGCGCGCGCGGAGGGCGAGACGGACGTGCTGGCGAAGTAGCGCGGGGCGGGCGCCGCCGAGTCCGGTGCAACGAACGCCGCGGCCCGCGCGTAGCAGGGGCGCGGACCGGTTGACGGCGGATGCAGCGACCCCGGCGACAGGAGGGCATCGGCATGGACTCCGGCGGCCAGGATCGGGGATGCGGCGGCGACGGCGGCGGCGACGGCGGCGGCTACGACCACGGCGCGCCGGACCCGGGTGCCGGGCGCGGCCCCGAGGGCCTCCAGCTGTGCCCGTGGGAACAGCGGGAGCGCTTCGGCTTCCTCAACGCGCTCTACCTCACCACGCGCGAGGTCCTGGCGTCGCCCGGGCCGTTCTTCGGCCGCATGCCCTCGCGACTGGGCTTCGGACAACCGTTGCTCTACGCGATCATCCTCGGCATGCTGGCGGCCCTGCTCGGCTGGGTCTGGTCACTGGCCGGCAGTTCGCTGCGGACCCTGGCCTCCGGCGACGTATTCCACAGCCTGTTCGGCCCCCTGCCCTCGTTCCTCGGCTTCGTCGCCAGCCCGCTGACCGTTACGGTGGACGTTCTGGTCCGCGCCGGCCTGATGCACCTGCTGTTGATGCTCCTGGGCGGCAACAAGCTGGGCTTCGAGGCCACCTTCCGCGTGGCGGCGTACGGCAAGGCCGCCGGCGTGGTGGCGCTGCTGCCGTTCTGCGGCGGCGTGGTGGCCGTGCTGTGGGAACTGGCGATCGATGTCATCGGGCTCTACCGCATCCACGGGACCGATCCCTGGCGGGCGCTGGTGGCGGTGCTGGCCCCGGCGGTGATCTGCCTGTCGACCGTCACGGCGGCGGTGCTGCTGTTCATCCTGGGCGCCGTCGCCTCGTGAGGTCCTGGCGTCTGGAACCGGAGCGCTCGCCGTTCCCCCGCCTGCTGGCGTTCCCGCTGCTGGTGCTGGCGACGATGTTCGCCACCCTGGCGCGCGTCGATGGGGACCTGCTGCTG
>VGXH01000140.1 GCA_016873405.1 bacterium | reverse complement strand
GGGGCTGCCGCGCCTGCCGGCGGCGCCGCGCGTCCAGGACCTCGGCGAGCTGCCCGCCGGCGCGGCGCCGGCGGTCCACGCCGACGCCGCGAACCGGGGGCCTGCGGTCGCCGTGACCGGGGTCGCGGGACAGGACCGGGCCGAACCGCGGCCGGTCCGGCCGGCGCTGCTGCCGGTCGATCGACGTCTGGCGGCGGCGCCCCTGAATGCCGCCGAAGGGGACACCGTCCGCCGCTTCGGCGCCCAGATCGCGGCGGCGTCCGGTGCCAGCGGCCTGGATCCGCGCCTGGTCCTCGCGGTCGTGATGGAGGAGTCCGGCGGCGACCCGCAGGCGCGCTCGCGCGCCGGCGCGCGCGGGCTCATGCAGTTGATGCCGGGCACCGCTCGCGACCTGGGCGTGGCCGACCCGACCGACCCCGGCGCGAACCTGGGCGGCGGCTCCCGCTACCTGGCCGACCAGCTCGAGCGCTACGAGGGTCGCCTGGACCTGGCCCTGGCCGCCTACAACGCCGGGCCGGGCAACGTGGACCGCGCCGGCGGCCGGATCCCGGCCTTCCGCGAGACCCGGAACTACGTGTCCCGCGTCCTGGCCCGCTACGAACGCCTGCGCGCTGGCACGGAACTGGATACCAGCGGGCCATGACGTCGTTCGCCACCTTCGAGCCCCGAGGTCGCCGGACCATGCGCAACGCCCCGAACCTGCTCCAGGCGGACGAAGCCCGCCAACTGGCCGACCTCCTCGGTCGCGAATTGACCCACTACCGGCGATTGCTCCGGCTGGCCTGGCGGCAGAATTCGTACATGAAGCGGCAAGATGTCGACCGGCTGGCCGCGAACGGCCGCGACTGGGGGCGCTGGATCCCGGCCGCGGACGGAGCGCGACTGGAGCGGGAGCGCCTGGTCGCGGCGCTGGGGCAGAGGCTGGGCGTGGCGATCCCGCCCGGCCGGGTGGGGGACCTGCTCGACTACGCCGGCGCCGGGAACCGCGGCGAGATCACCGCCCTGCTCGGCGCCATCCGCCAGACCGCCGGCAAGCTGGCCCGCCAGAACGCGCTGAACCGGCAGTTGGCCGAATTCTGCCTGGAGCTGGCCCACGAGGAAGCCGAGATCTTCAAGCGCTGCGTCATGGCCGACCCGAGCGGGCGCTACCGCGGCGACGCCAGGCAGAACGATCGCGGGCCGGGCGGCGTGCTCGTCCGGCAGGCCTAGGAGGCGCCGATGCCGGGGCTGAACTCGATCATGGACACCAGCTTGTCGGCGCTGTTCGCCGCGCAGGCCGGCCTGGCCACGACGAGCCACAACATCGCCAACGCCAACACGCCCGGCTACACCCGGCAGGACACGCTGCTGGCCGCGCGGCGGCCCGACTTGACAATGGTCGGCGCCATCGGCCGCGGAGTCGAGGTCGCCGGCATCCGGCGCATCCAGGACGAGTTCATCCTCGCCAATCTCCGCTCGCAGACGGCCCGCGGGCAGTCCTTCGCCTCCGTCGATTCGGCGCTGGGCGAGGTCGAGTCGATCATGGGTTCGGTGGACAACGACCATCTGGGCGCGGCGCTCTCCCGCTTCTTCGGCGCCTGGAACGCCCTGGCCCAGCCGACGATCACGCCGAGCATGAAGGAGAACGTGGTGGCGGCCGCCGTCGCCCTGGTCGACGACATGCACGCCATCGACGAGAGCCTGACCGTGCTGGAGGCCAACCTCGAGGCGGGCATCGAACTCGAGATCGGCAATCTCAACCGCCTGCTGAGCCAGATCGGCGAGCTGAATCGGCAGATCATGGCCGTCGAGACCGGCGGCGCCGCGGCGAACGACCTGCGCGACCAGCGGGACCTCCTGATCACGCAGGTTTCGGCGATCGCCGAGGTGTCCGTGATCGAGCGCGAGGACGGCACCAAGGACATCATCCTCGCCGGCCGGACCATGGTGGCGCGCGACAACGTCACGCTGTTCGAGACCCGCTACGAGCGGAACGACGATGGCTACCGGCTCATGCTCGTCACGGGGGACAACAAGCAGTCCGTGTCGCTGTCGACGGGCCGCCTCGAGGGGCTCCTGAGCGCCCGCGACGTGCACGTGGCCCGCGTGCGCGAGCGGCTGGACGCCATCGCCGGGAAGCTGATCGAGGACGTCAATCGCCTGCACATGCAGGGCAGGACCCTGACCGGCAGCGGCCTGCAATTCTTCACCGGCGACAACCTGCACACGATCGGCGTCAACTCGGAGCTCGTGGCCAATTCGGCGCGCGTCGCCACCGGGCGGACGACGGCCCCCGGCGACAACGAACTGGCGCTGGCCATCGCCAACCTGGGCAACCTGAGCAGCGGCGCCGACAGCGAGCGGACGGTCAACGACGTCTACCGCATGCTGCTGACCGACCTGGCCAGCAGCCGCAGCTCGTACGAGTTCATGGTCGAGAACCAACGGGCCGTCGTCGCCACCCTGGAGGCGAAACTGGCCGCCGTGTCCGGGGTCAGTCTCGACGAAGAGGGCGCCTCGATGGTGCGCTACCAGAACGCCTACGTCGCCGCGGCCAAGGTCGTGACCACGGTCCAGGCCATGTACGACACGCTCCTGAGCATGGTGTAGGAGGGAGGCCGCGTTGAGCATCCGCATCACCGACAGCTACATGGCGGCGATCCTGCTGGGTGACCTCAACCGGGGCCTCGGCAACCTGCTCGAGCAGCAGCGCATGGCCGGCTCCATGCGCCGGATCAACAGCTTCGCCGACGACCCGCGCGCGATCGGCACCATCCAGCGCTACAACGCGCTGATCGCCAACAACACGGACTATCTGGCCAACGTCGGCCGCAGCCGGAGCATCGTCGATGCGACGGACACCGCGCTGCAGGGCGTCAGCGACACCCTCGCGCAGGTGCGCGAACTGGTGCTGCGCGAGTCCTCCGCGCTCTCATCCAACCAGACGGCGGTCGTCGAAGTCGACAACCTGATGGACCGGCTGCTGGACATCCTCAACACCAATGTCGAGGGGAACTACATCTTCTCGGGGCGCCAGGTCTTCACGCCGCCGTTCGCTCGCAGCGGGAACACGGTGCTCTACCAGGGGGATTCGGCGGAGATGCTCGCGCGGACGGGACCGGCCTCGACCATGGCCGTGAACCTGGCGGGCGACGCCTTCATCGGCGCGCGGAGCTCGAGCCTGGGCGGGCGCGTGGACCTGGCGCCCCGGCTGCAGCCGGCGACCCTGCTGGCGGACATGAACCTGGGCCAGGGCTGGCAGCGGGGCGCGATCTCGATCAACGACGGCCAGGGGAACCTCTGGCAGGTGGATCTCAGCGGCGCGGTCACCGTCGGCGACGTCCTGGCCGCCGTGACGGCCGGCACCGGCGGCGCGGTCACCGCCTCGGTCAATGCCGAGGGGACGGCCCTGGCCTTCACCGGCATGGGCCCGTTGACGGTGGGCGAGATCGCCGGCGGCGGCACCGCCGCCTCGCTGGGCATCAACGCGACGGCCGCCGGCGGCCATCTCGTCGGCCGCGACGTCCGCCCCGCCGCGGACGCCGGCACCCCGCTGGCGGACATCGCGGCGCTGGACGGGAAGCTGCCCCTCGGGACCGTCGCCGTCACCTGGCAGGGCACGACCTACAGCATCGACCTCGCCGCGGCCGTGACGCTGGCGGACGTCCAGGCCGCCTTCGCGGCGACGGTGCCGGGCATGGAAGTGGCCATCCGCGACTCCTCCCTGGTGATCACGGCCGGGAGCACCGACGTCTTCCTCGTGGCGAACGGCGACGCGGCCGACTCGGCCACCGCGCTCGGCATCAACGGCCAGGGCGGGCCGGTGCGCCTGTTCGGCATGCTCGAGGACCTGCGGGCGGCGCTCGAGCGCGGCGATACGGCCGCCATCCGCGGCGCGGCGAACGAGATCTCCGCGCTCGAGGACATGATCCAGCGCCTGCTGATGAAGACCGGCGGCCGGCAGAACAGCCTCGACTGGGCGGAAGACGTCCTGCGGCAGCGCGACGAGCGGCTGCGCTCCAACCTGTCCCTGGAGCAGGACATCGACGTGGCGAAGGTGGCGGCCGACCTCAACCGGGCCGAGACGACGTACCAGGCGAGCCTGCTGGTGGCCAGCAAGCTCTACCAGACCAACCTGATGCAGTACCTGCGCTAACCGGGGGCGGCCGACGGGGCCGCGCTCGAGAGGGAGCCTGAGATGCCGAAGTTCACGACGGCCCGGTTCGGGGAACTGGACTACCAGCAGCAGGACGTGATCCACCTGCCGGACGGCCTGGTCGGCATGCCCCGCCTGCGCAACTGGCTGCTCCTGGAGATGGGGGACGACATCCCGATGCGTTGGCTGCAGTCGCTGGACAGGGCCGACTTCGGCGTGCCGGTCAGCCACGCCTGGCTCTTCCACGACGCCTACGAGTTCGACCTGCCGGCCAGCGCCTGCCGCCGCCTGCGCAACGAGGATCCCGCGGCGCTCACGGTGCTGGTCATCACGACCATCCACCCGGGCGGCGTCCTGGTGACCGGCAACCTGATGGCGCCGCTGGTGGTCGACACCGACACCCGGCTGGGCCTCCAGCTGACCCTGGACGACCCCCGCTGGAGCCTCCGGCAGGAGATCGACTACCGCAAATTCGAGGGGGCCGTAACCGGGCAGACGCCGGACAATGCGGCCCAGACGGTGCCGACCGGCTCGGGCGCCCTGCGGATGACCGCCGGGGCGTGCGAGGTCGTCGGGGCCTGAGCCGGGTTCGGCGGACGGAGCCGGCTCGAAACTGGACAGGGAGGTCCCGTGCTCATCCTCAGCCGCAAGCGCAACGAGAAGATCATGATCGGCGACGACATCGCGATCATGATCGTCGATATCCGCGGCGACCAGGTCCAGATCGGGATCGACGCGCCGCGCAGCATCCCCGTGCACCGGCATGAGATCTACGAGGAGATCAAGGGCACCACCCTCGGCGCCGCGGCGTCCGAGAAGGTCGATCTGGAGGCGATCCGGCGGCGGGCGCGCAAGGCGGACGGCGAGAAGCCGTAGGCAGGGAACGACCCCCGGAAGCCGGAAACTCCCCTTCGCGGGGAGTTTCTTCGTTTCCGGGGGTGGGGGAGCCTCAGGCCCGGCGATCCAGACAGGCGTGGACCGGTGGGCCGTCCGCGGCCGGCGACGGGCCGGCGGTGCGGACCTGGGCGCGGAAGGCCTCGCCGGCGGCAGCCAGGGCCGAGGCAGCCGTGGCCTGCAGGTCGCGGTCGCTCGCGACGAGGGCTTCCAGGCGCGGGCGGTGGGCGGCGTGACCTGCCGGCCCGGCTGCCTCCAGCGCGGCGGCCAGGGCCTCGAGGGCGGTCCGGCGCCGCTCCACCAGGCCGGCGGCCGCTTCGTCGTCGGCTGAGGCCAGAGCCTCGGCCAGCGCGGCCGCGAGGTCCTCGTTCAGCTTGATCGCTTCGGCCAGGTTCATCTCACGCCGAGACCGAGAGGAGTCCGGTGCGGCCTCCGGCCGCCTCGGGTGCGGCCGACCGCGGCGGCCCGGCCTCGCCGGCCTCGCCGCCCGGACGAGGGGCAGCAGGAACCGGGCCAGCGGTGCCGCGCGCCTGCGCGCCGGCGGCGGCGGCGGCCGTGCCGGGGGGAATCTGCCGCCAGGCTTCCAGCAGCGGGCGCAGCACGTCCATGCAGGCCCGGGCCCGGCGGGGCTCGCGATCGACGAGCAGGCTCAGGTGCTCGCGGAACAGGAAGTCGTAGATCGCCTCGAGGTTGCGGGCGATGTCGCCGCCGGCGGCATGGTCGAGGGCGCCGCGCAGCCCC
>VGXH01000139.1 GCA_016873405.1 bacterium | reverse complement strand
GGCTCGGCTCCTGGCTCCAGGGCACGATGTCCACGCGCTCGCCGGACAGCTCCCGCGTCACGGCCTGCACGCGGCTGCCCTTCATGCCCACGCAGGAGCCCACCGGGTCCACGCGGTCGTCGTGGCTGACCACGGCGATCTTCGAGCGGGTGCCCGGCTCGCGCGCCACGGCCTTGATCTCGACGATCTTCTCCTGGATCTCCGGCACTTCCTGCTCGAACAGCGCCTTCAGGAACCCGGGATGGCTGCGCGAGAGGATGACCTGCGGGCCCTTGGCGTTGTCCAGCACCTCGATGATGAAGCAGCGCACCGTCTTGCCCTGGTGCAGCTTCTCGCCGCGGATCTGCTCGCGGAACGGCATCATCGCCTCGGTGCGGCCCAGGTTCACCAGCACGTTGCCGCGGTCGACCTGCTGCACGGTGCCGACGATGATCTCGTTCACCCGGTCCTTGTACTCCTCGTAGATCTGGGCGCGCTCGGCCTCACGGACCTTCTGCACCAGGATCTGCTTGGCCACCAGGATGGCGTTGCGGCCGAATTCCTTGATGTCCATCGGCCAGCGGACCTCGTCGCCCAGGCCCACCTCGTCGCCGAACTCGAGCTGCGCCTCCTCGAGCGAGATGTCCGTGTCCGGGTCATCCAGCTCCTCGACCACCGTCTTGACCATCTCGACGGTCATTTCGCCGGTCACCGGGTCGACCCGCGCATCGATGTTCGCCTCGGCGCCCAGCTTCTTGCGGGCGGCCGACTGCCCCCCGGCCTCGAGCGACTCGATGATGATCGCCTTGTCGATGTTCTTCTCCCTGACGATCTCCGTCAGGGCGTTCAGCACGTTGTGGTCCATGCGCTAACTCTCCTGCTGGTCCTGGCCACCGCCCGCTTTCTTGTCGCGGTTCTTGGGGCGGCCCTTGCGACGCGCCGGTCGTTCGCGGCGCGCCTGCTGTTTCGCGTCCTTCTTCTGGCGGCGATCGGCGTGGATGATCGCCTGCACGTCGAACTCGGGATCCAGGTTGCCTTCGCGCAGCCGGCCCATCCCGATCGTGACCGCCTTCGGCTCCGGCGCGCCCGGCTCGGCGTCGGCGCGCGCGAGCGGGCGGATCGTCACCGAGGCCGCGCCCACCGCCTCCAGCGTGCCCCGCAGGCGCTTGCTGCCGTCGGTGACGGCCACCTTCGCCTCGACGCGCTGCCCGACCGCGGCCAGCCAGTGCTCGCGCGTGCGCAGCGGTCGCCGCACGCCCGGCGACGACACCTCCAGCACGTACGGGTCGGCGATGCGGTCGGCTTCCTCCAGCAGCATCCCGCAGGTGCGCGACGCGGTCGCGACCTCGTCGAGCGAGATGCCGCCCCCCGCCCCATCGACCACGATCTTGTCGACAAAAATGCGGAGCGTGATGCGGCCGCCGCCACGGAACACGCGCACGTCCAGCAGCTCGAAGCCCCGCGCCGCCAGCTCGCCCTCCAGCAACGCGATGACCTCGGCGGCGAGCCGTCTCGGTTCGAAGCGGGTGCTGTCGGGAGCGTCGCTGTCTGCCAAGGCGCCGCCACCATTCTGCGGGCTGAAAAAAAAGGTGGACCTGAAGCCCACCTCAAAAAGCCCACCAGCGCTGCCGTGGGGTCTCTGGGTGAGGCCAATATACCCGACGGCGGGGCGCGGGGCAAGCTCAATCGCGACGGCGGGTTCCGGGGGCGGCGGGCCGTCCGGGCGGCCGCGGGAGCCTTCGGGCGCCCGACACGCCCGTCACGACACAACCGAATAACAGTCAAGTATTTAGCCGACAAGCCTCAGGTTGTTTGCGAAGTGACGATCCGCCGCCGGCGCCGGCGCCGGTCCGCTCGACCGGGGCGCCGTCGCCCTTCCGCTGGGCGGCTCAGTCGGCAGCTTCCAGCACGTCGATCACCCACGGCGCCACCTCGCGCTCGCTGACCCAGGCGTGCGGCTCGTCGGCGCGGCCCAGCGGATGGTGCTCCTCCAGCCGTCTGAGCCCGGCCCGCCGGTACACCTCCAGGAAGTCCGCCCGCTCCCACAGCACGTCCTCCACCGGCCGCCGGTCCGGCACGTCGAGCATGACGATGCGCACGACGTCGCCGGTCCGGGCGGCGCGGTTCTCCGGGAAGTCCCGGGTCGAGAACGACAGCCACTCGTGCGTGTAGATGTCCGGCGACGAGAGCAGGTTGACCAGCCGGCCGCCCGGCGCCAGGCGCGCGCGCAGTTGCGACAGCAGCGTCACCTTGCGCTCCCAGCCGGGCACGTTGTCGAAGGTGAAGGCCGCCAGGACCAGGTCGAACGGCCCGGGCACGCCGGCGCCCAGATCGCCGTCGGTGACCAGTTCGTAGCGCCCGCGGGGATCGCGCGCCCGCGCGCGCTCGAGCATGGCCGCGGAGATGTCCGCGCCGCAGGCGTCGTACCCCAGCTGCTCGAGGAACCGCGTCGAGCGCCCGGCCCCGCAGCCGAAGTCCAGCGCGCGACGGCCGTCGCCCTGCCGATGGCGCGCCACCAGCGCCGGGATGTCGCGGAAGGCCAGGCTGTAGGTGGCCGGGTACTCCAGCTGGTCGTAGGCAGCGGCGCGGATCGCATCGTCGTAGGCGTTGCGGAAATGGTCGTCGCTCATCGGCGAAGGCTCCTGTCTGCCGGACCGTGGCCTCACTGCCAGCGGAAGATCCTGACCGCCACCGCAAACCCCGCCAGCCCCCAGGCCAGCAGGATCAGGACGGGGACCCACAGCGCCGCCAGGCCGAGGCCGTCGTTCATGACCCCGCGCAGCGCGTCGTTGAGCGCCGTCAGCGGCAGGGCGCGGATGAAGGGCAGGGCGAACTCCGGGAAGCGCTCGTAGCTGAAGAAGGTGCCCGACAGCAGCCACATCGGCAGCTGGACCAGGTTCATCCAGCCGCTGACCGCCTCGACGGTGCGGGGCCTTGCCGCCACCAGCAGGCCGATGCCGCCGAAGCTGAGCGCGCCCAGCAGCGAGACCAGGCCCAGCAGCGCGATCGACCCGGCCACCTCGACGCCGAACAGCAGGCGCCCGGCGCCGGCGATGGCCGCCACCTCCAGCCCCAGGAACAGCAGCCGCGAGAGCGCGATCGACAGCAGGTAGTCGCCGCGCCGCATGGGCGTGGCGGCCAGGCGCTTGAGCAGCTTGTTCGTGCGCGCGATCACGACCGAGAAGCCGATCCCCCACAGACCGCTGCCCATCAGGTTCAGGCCGATCAGGCCGGGGATCAGGAAGTCGATGTAGCGGGCCCCGCGGCGCGGCGCGTCCTCGTCGCGGGCCGTGACCGCGTCGCCGCGCCCGTAGGCGCGCTGCACGACGTCGTCGACCAGCAGGCGGGCGGCGCGTCCCTCGGCGCGCGCGCCGTCGAAGCGGTAGGTCAGCGCCGGCGGCGCGCCCGCCTCCGCGACCGCGTCCACCGCGACGATCACCTCGACGCGCGTCTTGCGCAGCGCCAGCGCCGCGGACGCTTCATCCATGACCTTCACGTCCAGCAGCGGCGAGGCCTGCAGCCGCTCCTGCAGCTCCGCCCGCGCCGCCGGCGGCCCCGCTGCCAGCAGCGCCACCTGCGTGCGCCCGCCGCTCTGGCTGCGGAAGGCGATGCCCAGCGCGACGGCCATCAGCACCGGGAACACGAAGACCCAGAACACGGCCTCCGGCTCGCGCACGAACTCGAGGATGCGCGCCCGGGTCAGCTCCAGCAACGCGCCGTTGTCCGGCCTACTGGTCACGCAGGCCCCTCCCGGTCAGGTGCACGAACACGTCCTCGAGCGTGGCCTGGTGCGTGCTGAGCGCGTCCATGCGCAGCCCCCCCGACTCCAGCAGCGCGATCAGCGCCGGCAGCGTCGCGCCCGCCTGGTCCACGCTCAGGACCCAGGCTGCCTCCTGCCGCGCGACCCCTCGCACCCCCGGCAGCGCCGCCAGCGCCGCCTCCGGCAACTCGCCGTCGACGGTGAACGAGACGATCTGGCTGGCCCCCAGCGAGGCGACCAGCGCCGCCGGCGTGTCCAGCGCGATCACCCTGCCGTGGTCGACGATGGCCACCCGGTCGCACAGCCGGGCCGCCTCCTCCATGTAGTGGGTGGTCAGGATGACCGTGCCGCCGCGCGCCTTGAACTGCTCGACGATCTCCCACACGCGCAGGCGCGCCTGCGGATCCAGGCCGGTGCTGGGCTCGTCCAGGAACAGCAGCTTCGGGTCGCCCACCAGCGCGCAGGCCAGCGCCAGCCGCTGCTTCTGCCCGCCGGAGAGCTTGCCCACGCGCGCGCCCCGCTTCTCCTGCAGCCCGGCCAGTTCGATGACCTCTTCGACCTCGCGGCCCGCCGCGAAGAAGCTGCGGAACAGCCGCACCGTCTCGCGCACGGTCAGCTTCTCGGAGAGCTTCGTCTCCTGCAGGTGCACGCCCAGCTGGCGGCGCAGTGAGCGCTCGTCGCCCCGGCCCCAGCTCTGCCCCAGCAGCTCGATGGTGCCCGCATCCGGCGTGGTCAGGCCCTCGAGCATCTCCACGGTGGTGGTCTTGCCGGCGCCGTTGGGCCCCAGCAGGCCGAAGCACTCGCCGGTGCGCACCTCCAGGTCGATGCCGGCGACGGCCACGACATCGGGGTAGCGCTTGACCAGCCCGCGGCAGGAGACGGCGGCGGCGGGAACGGGAGACGATGTCACGGGCGGGACCAGCTTCCTGGGCTCGGGGGCCTGTGGGGGCTCACGACACGGAACGGCGCGGGTTGCGCCGGCGCCAGTGCGGCCGCCGGCAAGGTACGGTCGATGCACGCGGGATTCAATGCGTGGCGATCCCCCGCGTCTCCACGAACGCCCCGTCCGGCGCCAGGTGCACCAACAGCACGCGCGAGGCGCCCTCACCGCCGGGATCCCGACCCAACACCACCGCCAGCACCGCGTCGGCGCCGGCCGTCGCGATCGCCTGGACGCGCACCTCGCGCGCGAACTCGCGCGGGCCCAGGCGCGGCCGCACCGCCGCCAGCGCCACGCGCACGTGGTCGGGCGTCAACTCGCCGGAGACGCGGACCAGCCCCGCCGGTCCAGCCAGGTCGGACCGGACCCAGGCGCCCTCGGCGACGCGGCGCGGCGAGGCGCCCTCGCGGCCCGTCAGCCGCAGCACGCGACCGCACGTCGTGTCGTCGGCGGCGCAGGCGAAGACCAGGTAGCAGTCGGGGCCGCAGGGCTCGCAGCGCGCAACGATCTCGCCGGGCGGCAGCGCGGCCTGCAGGTGGGGCGGGAGCGCGGGGCCTGACCCCGCCAAGGCGGCCCGCGCAACGAGCGAAAGCAGCGTCGCCAGGCCGGCGGCGGCGGCTGCGCGGCGCAGGCACCAACGGATCCCGATCACGGCAATGGCCCTTCCGCCGCGCGGGCAAGATGACGCGCGGACGTCCGACATGCTCGGTGAGCCAGGCCGCAGCCGCAACCGGCGGGGCTGCCCCTCAGGGGCAGTCCCTCCCCATCGCGCCCGCCATACGCGGGATGTCGCTCAGGTCGACACGGCCGTCGTAGTGCAGGTCCGAGCGGAAGGCGTGGTCGCCCCTGTGGAAGTCGGCGGCGAACACCGGCACGTCGGCCAGGTTCACCACCAGGTCGCCGTTCAGGTCGGGGCTGTTGTGGCGGAGGATCAGGCCGGTGTTCGTCGCCAGCGCGACGCCCCACACCACGACCAGAGTCTTCGCAGTGGACCAGCCGCCGGCGCGCAGCGGTCGGGCCCAGCGCGCGATGCCGCTCGCATCGGTCGGGCCATCGGCCATGGTCCCGCCATGGCAGGGCACGAAATTGCCCGTG
>VGXH01000138.1 GCA_016873405.1 bacterium | reverse complement strand
CCCCGCCGGCAAGGCGGCGCGCCGACCCGGAGCGGGCAGTATGCGGCGCGGGCGTCGGCAAGTAAAGCCCGCCCGGCGCGGCTATTCGAGCAGCTGGAGGATCTGCAGCGACGACGCGAGCTCCTCGCGGATCCGGTCGTGCAGGTCGGTCGTCTGGGCCTCGGTCAGGCCCAGGACCTTCAGGGCCGTCGGCGAGCACGAGGACGGGGGGTAGCCGCCGGGCGCGCCCAGGCGCATGCGGTAGGCGACGTAGTCGGCCACATGCGCCAGCGCGGCCGACTGCGGCACGGTGCCGGCCTTCTCGGGCTCGTGGTGGAAGTGGATGGCGTCGACGACGGAGGCCGGGAAGTCCCAGGCCCGGAACACGGCCTTGCCGATCGTGGCGTGGTTGACCTGGAAGAGCACCTGTTCGCCGGCGTACCATGTCAGGTGCTGCTCCTGCGCCGCGCGGCAGAGGTCGGCGAAGTCGTCGGCGAAATAGCGCTTCTCGATCAGCTTGCCCACGTCGTGCAGGAGCCCGACGACGAAGGCCTCCTCCTGATGAGACAGCTTGGCCTGTTCGGCCAGCACCTTGCACGCCGTGGCCACGGCGATCGAGTGGACCCAGAAGTCCTTCATGTCGATGCCGCAGCTCTCGCCCTCGTCCTTGAAGTAGTCGAAGACGCTGATGGCCAGCGTGGCGCTGCGCACGGCGCGGAAGCCGAGGATGACCACCGCCCGGCTGATCGTGTTGATCTGCTTGCTGTAGCCGTAGAAGGCGGAGTTGACCAGGTGCAGGATCTTGGTCGACAAGGCCTGGTCCTGCGCGATGAGGTCCGAGACCTGGGGCACCGAGTAGTCGGGGTCCTGCATCATCTGGAACAGCTGCTGGTAGATGACCGGCAGCGTCGGGATGTCCTTGACCATGCCCGCCAGCTCGCGCGGGTGGACATCCATCAGCGACTTGTTCAGGAACACAGCCAACTCGGACACTCCCGTGTCGGTGCGAGTCCGATCCACTGGACGACTGGGATATCGTCCGGCGGCAAGGGGGGTTGAGACAAATTGCACAACCCGGTTCAGGGACGGAAATCCAGCCAGGGGTCGCCGCGGAGGCGTTCGCGGGCTTCACCGATGACGGCGGCGGCCGGGGCGCGGGCCTCGCCCAGGAAGGCGAGCAGGCCGTCCAGGCACGCGGGCGGGACGGCGATGAGCAGGCCGCCGCTGGTCTGGGGGTCGTTGAGCAGGCCGACCATCCCCTCGTCCAGCGCGGGGTCGCAGCGCACGACGCCGGCGGTGAACCCGGCGTTGGCGCGCGTGCCGCCGCAGGTGAAGCCGGCGGCGCAGAGGGCGGCCGCGCGCGGCAGCTGCGGCAGCGCGCCCGCGTCGATCACCAGCGTGACGCCCGAGCCGCGGGCCATCTCCAGTCCGTGACCGGTCAGGCCGAAGCCGGTCACATCGGTGCAGGCGGTGACGCCCAGGGCGTGCAGGTCGGCGCCGCAGCGGTTGAGCGTGGTCATGCAGGCGACCAGGGTCTCGTACTCGCCGGGGAGCAGCGCGCCCTTCTTCATGGCCGCGACCAGGGCGCCGGTGCCCAGCGGCTTGGTCAGCACCAGGCGGTCGCCGGGGCGCGCGGTGCAGTTGCGCAGGATGCGGTCCGGGTGCACCAGGCCCGTGACGCTCAGGCCGAACTTCACCTCGTCGTCGCGCACCGAGTGGCCGCCGCCGACGGCGCAGCCGGCCTCGGCGCAGACCTCGGCGGCGCCCTGCAGGATCTCGCCCAGCACGGCGTTGGGCACGCCGGCCGGCGGATAGCCCAGCAGGTTGAGCGCCACCAGCGGCGCGCCGCCCATCGCGTAGACGTCGCTCAATGAGTTGGCCGCCGCGATGCGGCCGAACGTGCGCGCGTCGTCGACGACCGGCGTGATGAAATCCGCGGTGCAGACGACGGCCCGCTCGGCGTCCAGGCGACAGACGGCGGCGTCGTCCGACGTCTCGAACCCGACCAGAAGATCGGGCGGGGCGACGGCGCGGATCGCGGCGAGGATCTGGTCCAGGTCCCCCGGACTCAGCTTGGCCGCTCAGCCGGCGCTCTTGGCGAAGCGCGTCAGGAACACCTTCTCGCCGAAGCTCATCGTCGCACCTCCCTTCGCGCGCGGCCGCGCGGGCCGCCCGTCTTGCCGTCGCCTACTCCGACTTGCCGCCCGCCTCGAGCTTGGCCCACGTGTCCTTCAGGGTGGCGGTGCGGTTGAACACGGGCGCCCCCGGCCGCGAGGCGACCGGGTCGGCGAAGAAGTAGCCGTGGCGCATGAACTGGCAGCGATAGCCGGGCGCCACCCGGGCCAGGCCCGGCTCGACGAGGGCGTCGGTCACGACCTCCAGCGAGTCGGGATTGAGGTTCTCCAGGAAGTCCTCGACGCCCTCCTCGGGGAACGGCACCCGGAAGAGGTTGTCGTAGAGGCGCACCTCGACCTTCGCCGCGTGCGCCGCCGACACCCACTGCAGCGTGCCCTGCACCTTGCGGCCGTCGGGGCTCGAGCCGCCCCGCGACTGCGGGTCGTAGGTGCAACGCACCTCGACCACGTTGCCGGCCGCGTCCTTGACGACGTCCTCGCACTTCACCAGGTAGGCGTGCTTGAGCCGCACTTCGCCGCCCGGCTTCAGGCGGAAGTACTTGCGCGGGGCGTCCTCGCGGAAGTCCTCCTGCTCGATGTAGAGCTCGCGCGTGAACGGCACCTCGCGCGTGCCGGCCGCCGGGTCCTCGGGGTTGTTGTCGCAGACGATCTGCTCGCTCCGTCCCTCCGGGTAGTTCGTGATGACCACCTTCAGCGGGCGCAGCACCGCCATCACGCGCGGCGCCTCGCGGTTCAGCTCCTCGCGGATGGACCACTTCAGCAGGTCCAGGTCCACGGTCGAGTCGCGCTTGGCGACGCCGACGCGCTCGGCGAAACGGCAGATCGACGACGGCGTGTAGCCGAGCCGGCGCAGGCCGCTGAGCGTCGGCATGCGCGGGTCGTCCCAGCCGGCCACGTGGTTGTTCTTCACCAGTTGGAGCAGCTTGCGCTTGCTCATGACCGTGTAGGTGAGCTTCAGCCGCGCGAACTCGATCTGGCGCGGGCGGTGCGGCACCGGCAGGTTGTCGATGAACCACTCGTAGAGCGGGCGGTTGACCTCGAACTCGAGGCTGCACAGCGAGTGGGTGATGCCCTCGATGGCGTCGCTCTGCCCGTGCGCGTAGTCGTACAGCGGGTAGATGTTCCATTTGTCGCCGGTGCGGTGATGCGGCACGCGGCGGATGCGGTAGAGCAGCGGGTCGCGCATCTTCATGTTCGGGTGCGCCATGTCGATCTTCGCGCGCAGCGTGTAGGTCCCCTCGGGGAACTCGCCCCGGCGCATCCGCTCCAGCAGGTCCAGACTCTCGGCGGCCGGCCGCTCGCGGTCGGGGCTGGGACGGCCCGGCTCGGTGACGGTGCCGCGCCACTGGCGGATCTGCTCCTCGTCCAGCGAGCAGACATAGGCCTTGCCTTCGCGCACCAGGTGCTGCGCCCACTCGTAGAGCTGCCCGAAGTAGTCCGAGGCGTGGAACTCGCGGTCCTCCCAGTCGGCGCCCAGCCAGCGCACGTCCTGCTTGATGGACTCGACGTACTCCACGTCCTCCTTCTCGGGGTTGGTGTCGTCGAACCGCAGGTTGAACTTCCCGCCGAACTCCTGCGCCAGTGTCCAGTTGATCATGATGGCCTTGGCGTGCCCGATGTGGAGGTAGCCGTTGGGCTCGGGCGGGAAGCGCGTGTGGATGCGGCCTCCGTTCCGGCCCGCGGCCAGGTCCTCGCGGACGAAGGCGCGGATGAAGTCGGAGCGCTCGGGGTCGGCCTCCGGACCGAGCGGGCCGCCGGCGGGGCCGGCTGCGGCGATGTCGTCGTTCATGCGGGGGCGGGCCTTTCCGGGACGAGGCCTTGAAGGGAGGCGGCGATGTCGGCGCGGGCGCGCCGGGAACGCGCAGAAGACTAGCGGGGCGCCGGGTGAATGTCCACCTCATGGCCCCGGCGGCCCGGCGCCGCCCACCCCGACAGCCGCCGTTCGACGCACCGGGGCGCTCGCTGGGCACTCCGGCCCCGCGTGCTCGTCGGGCCCGGACCGCCTTGCCCGGTCGCCGCGGCGCCGAGGGCGCCCGTTCAGGGCTTCCCGACCCCCGGATGATCCCTCGTTTACCGGCGGCGCCATTCGTGCTATGGCATCCGGGCAGCAGCGGCCGCGCGGCGGGGCGCGCGGTTCTGCGTTCCGGGAGGGGCATGCGGCAGCGCAGCGACAGCTCACATGCTGTTATCCTGACGATCCTCGCGCTCGCGGTGGCCGGCCTGGCGGCTTGGGCGCTGGGCGGCGGCTGGGACTATTACACGACAGCGCTGGCCGAACGCCCTCATCATCCCGACGTGCGCGAGTTCCGCGCCGCCGGCAGCGTCGGGCACGGGCTGGGCATCCTCGGCAGCCTGATGATCCTGCTGCTCTTGCTCTACTCGGTGCGCAAGCGGGCGAAGCGGTTGCAGCGGGCCGGCGAACTGCGCGTCTGGTTGCGCTACCACATCTTCCTGGGCATCGCCGGCCCCATCCTCATCACGCTGCACACGGCCTTCAAGGTGGGCGGACTGGTCGCGGTCAGCTACTGGTCGATGGTGGCGGTGGCCGTCAGCGGCTTCATCGGGCGCTATCTCTACCAGCAGATCCCGCGCAACGTGCTGGGCGAAACGATGGCGGTCGACGAGGTCGAGGCGCGCGCCGAGGCCCTGCTGGTCGAACTCTCGGCCGCGCACGGCCTCGACGACCGCGGCGCGGCGGTCCTCGAGGACATCGCCGTGCGCCGGCTCGAGCGCCGCGCGGCGCCGGTCGCGCTGCTGCTGTTGCCGCTGCTCAACGCCGCGCTGGTGCGCCAATTGCATAGGTGGGCGCCGCGGCACACCGACGGCGACCGCGCCGCGGCTGTGCGGCTGGCCAAGGACTGGGTGCTGCACACCAGGCGCCTGCGGCTGTTCGACCTGGTGCGGGACCTGTTCCACTATTGGCACGTGTTCCACAAACCGTTCGCGATCATCATGATCGTCGTGATGATCGTGCACGTGGCCGTCGCCGTGGCGCTCGGCTACGTGTGGGAATTCGGCTCCTGAAAAGCGTGGTCCGGGCTTGAACCGTCACGGCATCGTGAATGGCGTTTTGTGGTCACCCTGTCGCGAAATCCGAGCATTTTGGTTCATGATATTGGCTCTCATGTTCGCTTCCGGCGCCCGGGCGCAGCTGTCGCCCGGCCCGCTGAGCCGTCCGCACGCGGACCTGGAGGGGCTGCGCCGCTGCGGCGAGTGCCACGAGCTGGGCAACCGCGAGGTGCAGCAGCGGTGCCTGGCGTGCCACGTCGAGATCGCCGCGCAGCGGACGGCAGGCAAGGGGCTGCACGGCCGCGCGGAGTACGCGCGCTGCGCCGACTGCCACACCGAACATCACGGCGCCGACCATGAGCTGGTGCACTGGCAGGGCGGCCCGCAGAAGTTCGACCACCGGCAGGCCGGCTGGGAGCTGACGGGCGCCCACGCGAAGCTCGAGTGCCGCAAGTGCCACAACGCGGGCAAGGTCGGCGATGCCGCCGCGCTGCGCGCTCGCCGCAAGGACCCGGGCCGCACCTATCTGGGCCTGCCCGTGACGTGCGCGGGCTGTCATGGCGACCACCATCGCGGGCAGTTCAAGGACGGCGCGGACGCGCGCGCCTGCGCCGCCTGCCACACGACCGCGGCCTGGAAGCCCGCCACGGGCTTCGACCACGCGAAGTCGTTGTTCCCTTTGACG